>JBFYYA010000116.1:0-22011 GCA_041310245.1 Syntrophaceae bacterium
TTTTTCCGTAATCGTATTTCCCACAAATATTCTCCTGTGTTTAATAAAAATGAAGCTGTCCTTATCTTATTTTTTGTTTTTATTCAACAAGCTTAACCTTTTTGACATTGTCTTTCAAAAATTCCAGACGATTCAGCGCGTTGATGTACGCCTTGGCGGAAGCGACAATGACATCCGGATCCGCTCCGCGTCCCACCACCGCGTGGCCGTTGTATTTGAGCTGCACGCTTACTTCTCCCTGCGCGTCCGAACCGCCGGTAATGGCGTTTACCGCGTAGCGCATAAGCTGATAGTTGGTTTTGGTGATTTTGCGGATGGCCGCGAAAGTGGCGTCCACCGGGCCGTTGCCGAAACCCGCTTCGCGCACTACTGTATCGCCGATTTTCATCTCCATTGTTGCCGTAGGAACAGCGACATTGCCGCTTACCACGTTGAGGTAAACCAGATTATATTTATCCTCGCCGCGGTAAATTTCTTCAGAGACAATCGCTTCCAGGTCTTCATCGAAGATATCTTTTTTGACATCCGCCAAATCCTTTACCCTTGCCGCTATCTTGGTTATCTGCTCATCGTTGAGGTTATACCCCATCTTTTTTAAATGCTGCGAAATAGCGGCACGGCCGGAATGTTTGCCCAGCACAATGTGCGTGTCGGATATCCCCACGGATTGCGGCGTCATAATTTCATACGTAATTTTCTCCTTAATCAGACCGTCCTGATGAATGCCGGATTCATGCGCGAAGGCGTTGGCGCCCACAATGGCTTTATTGGGCTGCACCGGTATGCCGGTAATCTGCGTGAGCAGGCGCGACGTTTTATAAATCTGGTCGGTGTTGATTTTGGTATAAAGTCCGTACATATCTTTGCGCGTGGCCAGCGCCATGACGATTTCTTCCATTGCCGTGTTGCCCGCGCGCTCGCCAATGCCGTTGATAGTGCATTCCACCTGTCTCGCGCCATTGCGGATAGCGGAAAGAGAATTGGCCACCGCCAGACCCAAATCATTGTGGCAGTGAACGGCAATAATCGTATCACCCATATTTTTTACATTGGCAAAAAGATACACGATCATTTCACCGAATTCTTCCGGAATAGTATAGCCAACTGTGTCGGGAATATTTACCGTGCAGGCGCCGGCGTCAATTACGGCCGATACCATTTCTACAAGATAATCTTTATCCGAGCGCGTGGCATCCATCGGCGAAAATTCCACGTTTTCCGTGTAGGAACGGGCGAGTTTTACCGCTTCCACCGCTTCCTTGAGCACCTGCGCGCGGCTTTTTTTGAGCTGATATTTAAGATGAATATCGGAAGACGAAATAAAAGTATGAATGCGGGGGTGCGCCGCTCCTTTTATCGCCTGCCAGGCGCGATCGATATCGAGCTTGTTGGCGCGGGCGAGCCCAGCCACCTGGGATTTTTTTATTTCCTTGGCGATTTGTTTGACGGCGTCAAAGTCTCCTTCGGAAGCGATGGGAAAACCCGCCTCGATGATATCGACGCCCAGTTTTTCGAGCTGACGCGCCATCATCAGCTTTTCTTCCGTGTTCATGCTGTAGCCGGGCGACTGCTCACCGTCTCTCAATGTCGTGTCAAAAATATAAACGCGATTTTTGTCCTTCTTCATAATAATTTCCCCCTCGTAAAAACTTATTAGATATTTCAAAAATTATTTGCTACCCCGCATACGCGGGGTTGTCCGGCTTACTAATTCTGTGGCGCTTCGTTCGCGTAATCTGCGCCTCACAAAAAAAGGCCGTGGGTTTTTCCGCCCACGGCCTTTTAGGTTATCATTTATGCTTATAGTCCTATTGATGACCTAAAAACGATGAGCGGCAGGCCCTAAGTAACAGGCGCAACAGAGCGAGACCCAAAAGCAGGGGCAGAATGTTCAGTGCTAAATTCTGATTTCTCGCTATGTCCGACATCGTTTTTATATACCCTTCATTTAAAAAGTGAAAATATCCTAATGCAAAAATTTAATATTGTCAAAATATTTTTTTAATAAGTAAAAAATAGTCACATTGGCGCACTTTTCTGACGCGTTATAATCTAAGTTACGAAATTGCCATTGTGGTCATTCCGTGCAAGCGAAGCGCGACACGGAATCCAGAAAAAAGGGAGGATTTTGTTAAAGAAGCGATAAAATCATAATATTATTATCGGAACATCAACACAGTAAAATTGCCTATTTGCCAGAGTTCGCGTAACATATAGCTTGAATAAGGGAAATTAATGAGCTATGTTTTTTAAAAGCAAATCGAAAAAACGAAATTAGTGTATTAATTGTTATCCAAAGGAAAGCCATATGATTCTCGACCGTAATCTTAAGATTGGCATTATCTCCAGTGTTGTTGCTACATTTCTCTTTATCTATTTTCTTGATCCTCTTTTGCGATTTGTGACCTTCATCCTTTTTAAAACATTCGGTTCTCTGTCTCGTTGGTATACAGACAGGCTTTTCGAACAGGCGGCACTTCTAACAGGTCCTGACCCCAGCCTTTATCTTCTCAGCTTGATTTCTGGTATTATAACTGGCATTGGCACAATTCTTTTAATTTTTTTTATTTTTCAATATCGGCTATTAGATCTTGTGAAGAAAAAAAAGAAGAAGAATAAACGGAGTTTTCGCTTACCCAAGGCTTTCATTAGATGGAGCGGTATAGCACTGGCTCTTCTGCTTATAATTCCGTCCATAATGAACCTTTATAGTACTATGTTTCAACTGCGAATTACCACCAGCTTTAACCAGCACATCGTGCTCCTTGCGCCGTATATTAGTGATCAAGAGGCAAAATTATTACGAAGTCGTTGGACACAGATAAAATCTGAACAAGACTTTACAGCACTTTATCGGGATTTGAATAAAATCGGAAAATCAATAGGAGTGATTCTTCCAGAAAACAAGATTTATTCCTTTTCTAGCCTATGAAATCTATCAGTTAACAAGTCATTCCAGTGGATGGCTTTCAACCACATATGATCCGTTTGATACGCGATGTTCAGCCCTAAAATAAAATACATTACGTAATTGAAGAATAGGGAAAAAGCTTCCGCACATTCATGCATCAACTCAAATTTCACGCCTATCTATAAGATTTTTTAAAAATTTACTTGACAAAACAAGTCATAAAAACTAGGTTTGGCAATTCGCTTAAGGGTGGAGTTTTGTGTTTTTTTGCCTGATAGCGTAAGAGTTTGATATTAATAAAGAAACAGGTGAAAAAAGCTGCTGGCGTAGCTCAATCGGTAGAGCAGCTGATTTGTAATCAGCAGGTTGCGGGTTCAAGTCCCATCGCCAGCTCCAGTTTGGCAACACGTAAATGAGGATAAGGAGGGGTTCCCGAGCGGCCAAAGGGAGCAGACTGTAAATCTGCCGGCGGAGCCTACGGAGGTTCGAATCCTCCCCCCTCCACCATGGATTTTGAAGCTGGAACAAGCGGGAGTAGCTCAGTGGCTAGAGCGTCAGCCTTCCAAGCTGAGGGTCGCGGGTTCGAATCCCGTTTCCCGCTCCAAATATTAAAAAGGGCGAAAATCTTTAAGATTATGCCCACGTAGCTCAGTTGGTAGAGCACATCCTTGGTAAGGATGAGGTCACCAGTTCAATCCTGGTCGTGGGCTCCAGTAAAGGGGAATTATGCGCAACAATATTATTTTAGCCTGCACGGAATGTAAGCAGAGAAATTACGTCACAACTAAAAACAAACGCACCATGCAAAACCGCCTGGAATTGAATAAGTACTGCAAGTTTTGCCGTGGGCATAAACTGCACAGAGAGACCAAATAGGTAATATGGATAAAGGCCAGTAGCTCTAATGGATAGAGCGCCGGACTCCAAATCCGGATGCTGGGGGTTCAAGTCCCTCCTGGCCTGCCATATTTTCCGTTGAAAAGGATTTTGAAGCTTATGGAAAAAGTAAAAGAATTATTTCAAAAGATGATTCGATTTTTCGCTGATGCCAGGGCGGAACTAAAAAGAGTGGTCTGGCCGACAAGAAAGCAGACATTGGCTTCCACAGCCGTGGTGCTTATCATTGTTTTTATCGTGGCGGCATATTTAGGCATAATTGATTATATCTTAGCAAGACTGGTTCGCGTGGTTTTAGGATAATAAAATGGCTTTAAAGTGGTACGTGGTCCATACATATTCCGGATATGAAAGCAAAGTGAAGACGAGCCTGCAGGAAAGAATAGAACTGGCCGGCGCGCAGGATAATTTTGCCGATATTCTGATTCCGGAAGAAGATGTTGTGGAACTGATTTCCGGGGAAAAGAAAACTTCCAAACGCAAGTTTTTTCCCGGTTACATTCTGGTGCGCATGGAGATGACGGACGAGACCTGGCACATTGTCAAAAACACGCCCAAGGTAACCGGTTTCATCGGCAGCAAAGATAAGCCATCGCCCATTTCCGACAAGGATGTGGAGAACCTGAAAATCAGAATTGACGAGGGAACGCTCAAACCCAAGCCCAAGTTCAAATTCGACGTCGGCGATCATGTAAAAATCATTGACGGGCCGTTCACCAATTTTGACGGCGTTATTGATGAAGTAAAACCGGAAAAAAGCAAGTTAAGAGTTATTGTAAGTATCTTCGGCAGGCCAACACCCGTGGAACTGGATTTTATCCAGGTAACACAAGGCGGCTGAAATACTTTTTAAAAGGTCTAAAATTTTTTATATCAGGTGAATCTTATGGCAAAGAAAGTTATCGCGAACATAAAATTGCAAATCACGGCAGGCAAGGCGACTCCCTCGCCGCCGGTAGGGCCGGCGTTAGGTCAGCACGGAGTCAACATCATGGAATTCTGCAAAGCGTATAACGCTATGACGCAAAAGCAGGAAGGAATGATTGTTCCAGTGATTATAACCGTTTACGCCGACCGGTCATTCACTTTTGTCACCAAAACTCCGCCGGCATCGGTGCTGCTCAAACAGGCGGCCAAAGTTGCCAAAGGAGCCAAAGACCCCAAAAGGGAAAAAGTGGGCACGGTTACGGCTAAACAGGTGCAGGAAATCGCGCAATTAAAATTCAATGATTTGAACGCGGTGGATATGGAAGGGGCTATCAAGATTATTGCCGGTACGGCAAGGTCTATGGGAATAGAAATCGCGGGTTAATTTATAAAGAGGTTTGATTATGGCAGGAAAAGGAAAAAGAATTTTAACAGCAAAAAAGAATGTGGATCCGGCAAAACGCTACACGCTCAAGGAAGCGACGGAAATGATTGTGGCGATGCCGCACACGAAATTCGACGAGACCGTGGATGTGGCTGTTCGCCTGGGTGTAAATCCGGCGCATGCTGACCAGATGGTACGAGGCAGCGTGGTGTTGCCTAACGGCTTGGGGAAATCGGTGCGCGTTCTGGTTTTTGCCAAAGGCGAAAAAGAAAAAGAAGCGCTGGATGCAGGCGCGGATATGATCGGCACTGACGAAATCATCGAAAAAATCAAAGGTGGCTGGTTTGAATTCGACCGCGTTATCGCCACGCCCGATATGATGGGCGCGGTGGGTAAAATAGGTAAGATTTTAGGCCCGCGCGGTTTAATGCCTAATCCCAAAGTCGGAACAGTAACGTTTGAAGTCGGCAACGCCGTAAAAGAGCTCAAAGCGGGTAAAGTCGAGTTTCGCGTGGAGAAAGCGGGAATCGTGCAGTCGCCGGTGGGCAAACTTTCTTTCGGCGCGGAAAAGTTAAGCGAAAATATAAACGCGTTGTTGGAAACGATAATAAAGCTGAAACCGGCATCCAGCAAGGGCACCTATATTAAAAGTATTTCCGTATCCAGCACTATGGGCGCGGGCGTAAGAATTGATCCTCTCGATTTTAAGGCCGCTTAAAAGAGAGGGTTTTAAATTTTAGCAATAAGGTCGAAGACAGCAGGTACAGACGTTTAAACATTATACGGCCTGCCGAGACTCGTGAAATAAAAGTTACTTTGTTCTCTAGGGTAAACATTTTTTTGAAACGGGAATCGGGAAAAATTATAGATGCCGTTTATTCTGTTATTCTGTATGTGGCTGCATTCTCCGGCCTGAGATTAGTCAAAATAGAAGTGAAAGGAGGCTGATACATTGGATCGGAGAACGAAAGAGCAAGTAGTATCCGAACTGCATGAGAAACTTGGCAAAGCAAAACTAGGTGTTTTAACCAGTTTCAACCGCATGAACGTCGTGAAAATGGAAGCGCTGAGAAATACTATGCGCAAGTCCAGCGCTGAAGTGAAGGTTGTAAAAAATACTCTTTTGGGAATCGCCTCAAAAGATACCTCGTTCAGCGTTTTATCCGAGCATTTCCACTGGACCATAGCCATGGTTCTTGGTTACGCGGATCCGGTTGAACCGACAAAAGCGCTCGTTGATTTTGCCAAGAAAAATCCGGAGCTGGAAATTAAAATCGGCGCGCTGGACGGAAAGATTTTGACCAAAGAAGAATTGACGGCGCTGGCGGAATTACCCAGCAGGGAAGTTCTTTTGGGCAAACTGGTATCCGTCATGGCGGCAGTGCCGACATCATTTGTGACGGTTCTAAACGCAGTTCAAAGAGACTTTGTGCAATTGCTCAACGCATATGCTGAAAAGAAAAAAACTTTAAACTAAAAAACATACAGAAGAAAGGATAGAACAATGTCAGATAAAATTACTAAAGAAGATGTAATAAAATTTATTGAAGAGATGACCGTGCTGGAGCTTTCCGCTCTGGTGAAAGAACTGGAAGAAAAATTCGGCGTGTCCGCGGCGGCTCCGATGATGGCCATGGCGGCGGCAGGTGGCGCGGCTCCGGCGGCGGCAGCGGAAGAAAAAACCGAATTCAACGCGATTCTGACCGGTTTCGGCGCGGAAAAAATTCAGGTAATCAAAGTAGTTAGAGCGATTACCGGTTTGGGGCTTAAGGAAGCAAAAGATTTGGTAGAAGGCCTGCCCAAACCGATTAAAGAAGCTGTTTCCAAAGAAGAAGCCGCCGATATCAAAAAGAAAATCGAAGAAGTTGGTGGAACAGTAGAAGTTAAATAAATTAATCTTAAAAATATTTAAATTTTAAGGATGCTATGGGCAAGTTTAGAAAAAATTTCGGCCGAGTAAAGAAAGTACTGGATAGTCCCAATCTAATTGAGATCCAGACAGTTTCTTATGAAAAATTTCTCCAGAAAGACGTGGCTGCGGGCCAGCGGGGCAATTTCGGTTTGCAAAGCGCTTTCAAAAGCGTTTTCCCCATTTCCGATTTCAGCGGAAAATGTTCGCTGGAATTTGTCAGCTATAAAATCGGCGATGTCCGTTACGATATCAAAGAATGTATCCAAAAAGGCATGACCTATGCCGCTCCACTGAAAATAGTGGTGCGGCTTGTTGTGTTTGATACGGATCGTCTCGTGGAAGTTAAAAATAATAAGGAATCCCTGGAGACAAAGCCGATACGCGATATAAAGGAACAGGAAATCTATTTTGGTGAAATCCCGCTGATGACGGAAAACGGGACTTTTATTGTTAATGGCACGGAGCGCGTAATTGTCAGCCAGCTGCACCGTTCTCCAGGAATTTTCTTTGACCATGATAAAGGAAAAACCGTAGCCAGCGGCAAACTGATTTATTCGGCGCGCGTCATTCCTATCCGTGGTTCCTGGCTGGATTTGGAATTCGATTCCAAAGACATCCTTTATGTCCGCATTGACCGGCGCCGCAAAATGCCGGTGACAATCTTGCTCAAAGCAATGAATAGCTCTACGGAGTTCATCCTTAATTATTTTTATAACATTGAAAAGCTGGTTATCGAAGGAGATAAGCTTTACTTTACTGCCGATGAATCGCTGACCGGCCAGAAAGCGCCCGAAGATATAAAAGACCCCAAAAGCGGTGAAGTGATTGTTAAAAAAGGGCGTAAACTGACCAAACCTATTTTGAAAAGAGTGTTGGACGCGGGAGTTAAACGCGTTGCTATTAAAGAAGCGGATCTCGCCGGTAAAATTCTTTCTGCTGATGTTAAAGATCCGAACACGGGGGAAGTGATTTTCCGCTGCAATGAGGAATTGCCTGCGAGTGGTCTGGAAATAGCAAAAGAAAAAGGCATTAATGAGCTTAATTTTATTTATCTTGATGAGGATCTGGATAACGCCGCCATCCGCGACACGTTGCTGATGGATAAAATCGACACGGCGGAAGACGCGATACTGGAAATATACAGGCGTCTACGTCCCAGCAACCCTCCGACGCCGGAAACCGCGGCTAAGTTTTTCCATAGTCTGTTTTTTGAAACGGAAACTTATGATTTGTCAGATGTCGGGCGCGCCAAGATGAATTACAAATTGCATCTGAATGTTCCCACTTCCACGACAGTTCTACGCAATGAAGATATTTTGGCCGCGGTCAAATATCTTATTGATCTGAAAAATGGTGTTGCCGAATGCAGTGTCGACGATATCGATCACCTGGGTAACCGACGCGTGCGTTCTGTGGGCGAGCTTATCGAAAATCAGTACCGCATCGGTCTGGTGCGTATGGAGCGGGCAATCAAGGAAAAAATGAGCCTGCAGGATATCGAAACCATGATGCCGCATGATCTGATTAACGCCAAGCCTGTTTCCGCTGTCGTCAATGAATTTTTCGGATCCAGCCAGCTTTCGCAGTTCATGGATCAGACGAACCCGCTTTCGGAAATTACGCACAAAAGACGTCTGTCTGCTCTTGGTCCCGGAGGTTTAACCAGGGAAAGAGCAGGATTTGAAGTACGCGACGTCCATCCAACTCATTACGGCCGTATTTGTCCGATAGAAACACCGGAAGGCCCGAATATCGGCTTGATTGTTTCTTTGAGCACTTATGCCCGGGTTAATGAATTCGGGTTTATTGAAACCCCCTATAAAGTGGTGGAGAACGGAAAAGTTTCAGATAAAATTCGCTACGTAACGGCAATCGAAGAAGAAAACCAGATTATCGCGCCGGCTGACCGTCCTTTGGATAGACACGGTAAATTTTCGGAAGAGTTAATTTCCGTCAGAAAAGGCGGTGATTTTGTGTCCGTCGTGCCGGAAGATATCAAAATGATGGATGTTTCGCCTAACCAGCTCGTCAGCGTGGCGGCGGCATTAATTCCGTTTTTGGAACACGACGACGCCAACCGCGCGCTCATGGGGTCCAACATGCAGCGTCAGGCCGTGCCTCTGATGTGCCCGGAAACGCCGATTGTCGGCACGGGCATGGAAGCGGTTGTCGCCCGTGATTCCGGCGCTGTTTTGGCCGCCAAAAGAGCGGGTGTGGTAAAAAGCATTGACGCTTCGCGTATTGTTGTTCTTGCGGATCACCCCGAAGAAGACGGTATTGACAGCGGTGTGGATATTTATCTGTTGGCTAAATACCTGCGCTCCAATCAGGACACATGTTTTAATCAAAAACCGGTGGTGAGTGTCGGTCAGCATGTCGAAAAAAGAGATATTCTGGCTGATGGCCCGGCAACTGATGAAGGCGAACTGGCACTGGGCAGAAACGTCATGGTGGCGTTCATGTCCTGGGGCGGTTACAATTACGAAGACTCAATTCTGGTCAGCGAGCGCGTTGTCAAAGAGGATATTTACACATCGATTCACATCGAAGAATTTGAAACGATGGCGCGCGACACCAAGCTGGGAAGAGAGGAAATAACCCGTGACATCCCAAATGTCGGAGAAGAAGCGCTGCGTAATCTTGATGAAAGCGGCATAATCCGTATTGGTGTTTCGGTGAAACCCGGCGACATTCTGATTGGTAAAATCACGCCCAAAGGTGAAACACAGCTTTCCGCTGAAGAAAAATTGCTGCGGGCGATATTCGGTGAAAAAGCAAGCGATGTTCGCGATACGTCCCTGCGCGTGCCGCCCGGAGTGGAAGGAACAATAATTGACGCGAAAATCTTCACGCGCAAAGGCACGGACAAAGATCTTCGTTCTCAGGAAATAGAAGAAGATGCCATCGTTCAGTTAACGAAAGATCGCGATGATGAAATTCGTATTCTTACCGAGACGATGAAAAAAGACATCGCTAAAATAGTTATCGGTAAAACCATGGCCGGCAAGATCACCGATAATAAAAAGAAAACACTGGTAAAAAAGGGTGAAAAAATTACCAAGGAAATATTTTCGGAGCTGCCGTATTATTGCCTGAAAGACATTACCCTTGCCGACAGCGACAAGGCCGAAGATAAATTAGCCAACCTTCTTTCTTCAATGGAAAGAAAAATTGATTTTATCCGCGCCCATTTTGAGCAGAAACTGGAAAAAGTGCAGGCGAGCGATGAACTACCGCCAGGCGTAATCAAGATGGTGAAAATTTATATCGCTATCAAAAGGAAGCTTTCTGTTGGCGACAAAATGGCGGGCCGTCACGGCAACAAAGGCGTTTTGTCGAGAATTCTGCCCGAAGAGGATATGCCTTACTTTGCCGATGGCTCAACGGTGGATATTGTTTTAAATCCTCTGGGCGTACCTTCGCGTATGAATGTCGGGCAGATTTTAGAAACACATTTAGGCTGGGCTTCTAAAACAATTGGAGAAAATATAAACGAACTTTTAGAAAAGAATTTTAATCTTAACGATGTTAAGAGCGAATTGAAAAAAACATACTCATCGCCTGACTTTGACAAGTTTATTGAAGAAGCTTCAGTTGACGAGATAAAGAGTTTTGTCGGAAAGCTAAAGAAAGGGTTGCTTGTGGCCACTCCCGTATTTGACGGCTGCCCCGAAGGCCAGATCAGGGAGATGCTGGAAAAGGCAAATTTACCTGAAAAAGGCCAATCAATTCTTTTTGACGGCAGAACCGGTGAGCCTTTCGAACAGGAAGTGACAGTCGGCAGTATCTACATGATGAAGCTTCATCACCTGGTGGATAATAAAATACACGCGCGTTCTATAGGTCCTTATTCTCTGGTTACCCAGCAGCCGCTTGGCGGTAAAGCGCAGTTCGGCGGTCAGCGCCTCGGTGAGATGGAAGTCTGGGCGATGGAAGCATATGGTGCCGCTTATACACTGCAGGAGTTTTTGACCGTCAAGTCTGATGATGTGGCCGGCAGAACAAGAATTTACGAATCTATAGTAAAGGGCGAACACACGTTCGAACCGGGATTGCCTGAATCGTTTAACGTTCTGGTTAAAGAACTGCAGAGCCTCAGTTTGGATGTTGAGTTAGTTGAAGAAAAGGATGACGTCGTAGAACAGGCGTAACCTTTATAATATATAATTTAATTAGTTTAAAAATACGGGGGCAAATCCGTGGAAGACGTTTTTAGTTATTTTGAAAAACCGAAAAATCCCATAAGATTCAGCGCGATGAAAATATCCATCGCGTCACCGGAAAAAATTCTTTCCTGGTCGCATGGCGAGGTCAAGAAACCGGAGACAATAAATTACCGGACGTTCAAACCGGAAAGGGACGGACTTTTCTGCGCCAAGATATTCGGACCGGTTAAAGATTATGAGTGCCTTTGCGGTCGTTACAAACGCATGAAACATCGCGGAGTGGTTTGCGAAAAATGCGGTGTTGAAGTCATTCAATCAAAGGTGCGCCGCGAAAGAATGGGGCACATTACACTGGCGACACCCGTGGCGCACATCTGGTTTTTAAAGAGCCTTCCCAGCCGCATCGGCAATGTTATGGATCTGACCCTCAAGGAACTGGAGAAGGTTCTCTATTTCGAATCATGGATTGTTCTTGACCCCAAAGACACGCCGCTGAAGCAAAAAGAACTTCTTTCCGATGAGGAATACATAGAAGCCCGTGAAAGCTACGGTGATTCCGGCTTTGTTGCGGGCATAGGCGCCGAGGCCATAAGACAGCTTCTGCAAGAAATAAATCTGGAAGAGCTGTATGACGAGCTGCGCTCGGAATTGGCGACTACTGTATCGGATACGAAGAAAAAGAAATTAGTAAAAAGATTGAAAGTAGTGGAAGCGCTGCGCAAGTCCGGCAATAAACCGGAATGGATGATTTTAACGATTCTTCCCGTCATTCCGCCGGATTTAAGACCATTGGTTCCGCTTGATGGAGGACGTTTCGCCACATCCGATCTAAATGATTTGTATCGCCGCGTGATTAACAGAAATAACAGATTAAAACGCCTTCAGGAATTAAATGCGCCGGAAATCATTATCCGTAATGAAAAACGCATGTTACAAGAAGCGGTAGACGTTCTTTTTGATAACGGTCGCCGCGGACGGGCAATTACCGGAACAAACAAAAGACCTCTGCGTTCGTTATCGGATATGCTCAAGGGAAAACAGGGACGTTTCCGTCAGAACCTTCTTGGCAAGAGAGTTGATTATTCCGGTCGTTCGGTTATTACCGTCGGACCGGATTTAAGGCTGCATCAGTGCGGTTTGCCGAAAAAAATGGCGCTCGAACTTTTTAAGCCGTTTGTTTACAACCGCTTGCTGGAAAAAGGTTACGTAACCACAGTCAAGAGCGCGAAAAAAATGGTGGAGCAGGAGAAATCAGAAGTATGGGACGCGCTTGATGAAGTTGTGCGTGAATATCCGGTTATCTTAAACCGCGCCCCGACGCTGCACCGCCTGGGCATGCAGGCCTTCGAACCTGTTTTAATCGAAGGAAAAGCGATAAGGCTGCATCCTTTGGTTTGTACGGCATTTAACGCGGACTTCGATGGTGACCAGATGGCGGTGCATATTCCGCTTTCTATTGAAGCGCAAACTGAAGCCCGGGTTTTAATGATGTCCACAAATAATATTCTTTCACCGGCCAGCGGTAAACCGGTTATCGTTCCCAGCCAGGATATCGTTTTGGGAATTTATTTCCTCACGCGCGCCAAAATTGGCGTGAAAGGCGAGGGGATGATTTTTTCCTCACCGGAGGAAGTGCGCTGCGCTTTTGACGCGGGAACCATAGCTCTTCATGCGCGAATCAAAGTTCGTGTCGACGGTCAGATAAAAGAAACAACGGTGGGCAGAATAATTCTTTATGAAATAGTTCCGCAGGAAATTTCTTTTGACGCGATCAATAAATTGATGAATAAAAAAGAAATGGCTAACTTGATAGACCATTGCTACCGTTTGTGCGGTGATAAGACGACTGTTTTGTTGGCCGACAGACTTAAAGATTTAGGCTTCAAATACGCCACTATCTCCGGTCTGTCTTTTGCCGTAGGCAATATGATTATTCCGGAAAACAAAAAGAACATTGTTGCCCAGGCGGATAAAGATGTTCTGAAAATTCAGAAACAGTACATGGATGGCTTGATTACCGACGGCGAACGCTATAATAAGGTTATTGATATTTGGGCGCAGTCGACGGAAAAAATCGCTTCGGAAATGCTCAGCGGTATCAGTACGGAAGAAGTGGTGTGGGCTGATGGTAAAAAACGCAAAGTCGAAAGCTTCAACCCGATTTACATGATGGCAGATTCCGGTGCCCGTGGTTCCGGACAGCAGTTAAGGCAGTTGGCCGGTATGCGCGGACTGATGGCCAAGCCTTCCGGTGAAATCATCGAAACACCGATTACGGCAAATTTCCGCGAAGGGTTGAGCGTGCTGCAGTACTTTATATCCACGCACGGAGCGCGCAAAGGTTTGGCCGACACAGCGCTGAAAACGGCAAACTCGGGTTATCTTACGAGGCGTTTGGTGGATGTCGCGCAGGATTGCATCATCACCGAACAGGATTGCGAAACAGTTGACGGAATTTATGTTTTCGCGCTGATGGAAGGCGGCGAAATAATCGAGACCGCCGGAGAAAGAGTGCTGGGAAGAGTCGCTCTACAGGAAATCAAAGATCCGTTTACCGGTGAAGTTATTGTTAAAGCTAATGAATCTATCGATGAAGCGCTGGCGGAAAAAATTGACCGCGCCGGTATCGAAAGAGTTAATATTCGTTCCGTTCTATCGTGCCGCTCCAAACATGGCGTTTGCGCCATGTGTTACGGACGTGACCTCGCGCATGGCCATTTGGTCAACATCGGCGAGGCCGTCGGCATTATGGCGGCGCAATCAATAGGTGAGCCGGGCACGCAGCTGACGATGAGAACATTTCATATCGGAGGAACGGCTAAGTTTGATGAACATTCCACACTGGAAGCGCGGCACGACGGTATTATTAAGTTCGTTAATTTGAACACGGTGAAAACAAGAGAAAATGATTACGTGGTAATGAATCGTCATGGAGAAGTGCACGTTTTAGATGAACAAAAAAGAAGCCGCGGCAAGTATACTGTTCCTTACGGCGCGCATTTAAAAGTAAAAGACAGCAGTTCTGTTAAAAGAGGAGAGCTGATCGCGGAGTGGGATCCGTTTTCTATCCCCATCTTGGCGGAAGTTGATGGAACTATTAAGTACGGTGACATCATTGAAGGAAAAACAATGCAGGAGCAGGTGGATGAAGTTACCGGATTGTCCCGTAAGGTTATTATTGAATTCAGGGGCGGCGACTTGAGGCCACGCGTTTCGATTAAAGACGACAAGGGGAAAACGGCAAAAATTACCGGGACGAATTCCGTTGCCCGTTATCTGTTATCCGTCGGCGTCAATATTGTAGGTTCCGAAGGAGACGAAATAAGAGCGGGTGATATTATTGCCAAGATTCCCAGAGAAACAACAAAAACAAAAGATATTACAGGCGGTTTGCCTAGGGTCGCGGAATTGTTTGAAGCCCGCAAACCCAAAGATTTTGCGGTCATCAGTGAGATAGAAGGGGTTGTTTCTTACGGCAAAGATGCCAAAGGAAAGCGTAAAATAATCGTTACGCCGGAAGTGGGCGAGGAAAAAGAATACCTTATCCCCAAGGGCAAGCATATCAGTGTTCAGGAAGGCGACGCTGTAGTGCCAGGAGATGCTTTGATGGACGGTGTTAATAACCCGCACGATCTTTTGGCGATCAAGGGAGAAAAAGAACTGGCCAGATATCTGGTTGATGAAGTGCAGGAAGTTTACCGTTTACAGGGTGTTAAAATAAACGATAAGCATATGGAAGTTATTGTCCGTCAGATGTTGAGGCGGGTTCGCATTTCCGATCCGGGTGATACGCCGTTTATCGCTGACGAGCAGGTTGAACGTTACCGCTTCCAGGAAGAAAACGATAAGATTAGCGCGCAGGGTGGTCAGCCGGCAACAGGGGAACCGCTGTTATTGGGCATTACAAAGGCATCGCTCTCCACGCAGAGCTTTATTTCCGCGGCTTCGTTCCAGGAAACGACCAGGGTTTTGACCGAAGCGTCACTTTCGGGCAAAACAGATTATCTAAGGGGTCTAAAAGAGAACGTTATCATGGGCAGATTGATCACGGCAGGCACAGGTTTGGTAATGTATAGAAAGCTTGGAATTAAGGTAAATGATGAAGACAGAAGCGCGGAAAGCGTTGTGCAATAAAAAATTAAGAAAATGCTTGACATATGAAGGGTTAGTTGATAGCAAAACCGGATTTGCTGCTGTACAAAGTTGTTTTAGATTGTTTATTTGTTTTGGAGGATAGATGCCGACAATTAGTCAATTAGTTCGAAAAGGTAGAACTAAGATACAGAAAAAGACAAATACCCCGGCCTTGGCCAGTTGCCCGCAGCGTCGCGGTGTTTGCGTGAGGGTATATACGACAACGCCCAAAAAACCTAATTCGGCTCTGCGTAAAGTGGCCAGAGTTCGCTTAACTACCGGTTATGAAGTTTCTTCATATATTCCGGGTATCGGTCATAACCTCCAGGAGCATTCCGTTGTATTGGTGCGCGGAGGAAGAGTTAAGGATTTACCAGGTGTTCGTTATCATATAGTAAGAGGAACACTTGACGCGGTCGGAGTACAGGATAGGAAGCAGGGCAGATCAAAATACGGGGCTAAAAAGCCAAGTTAATTTTTAAGGATAGTTAAATGCCAAGAAGACGGGAAATTGAAAAAAGAGATATTTTGCCTGATCCCAAGTTTAGCAACAAACTGGTGGCAAAATTTATTAATTCGCTTTTAAAACGCGGCAAGAAAAGTGTCGCCGAAAGCATTCTTTACGGAGCTTTTGATATTATCGAAAAGAAGGTAAAGGAACAGCCTGTGGAATATTTTGAAAAGGCGGTAAACAATGTCAAACCGTTGATTGAAGTAAAATCCCGTCGCGTGGGCGGTTCCACCTATCAGGTGCCGACGGAAGTTTTGCCGTCACGGCGCACGGCGCTGGCCATTCGCTGGCTTATTACCAACGCGCAGGAGCGAACGGAAAAGACCATGCGGGAGAAGCTGGCGGGAGAATTGATTGATGCCGCCAATAACCGGGGCGGAGCTATTAAGAAAAGAGAAGCAGTGCATAAAATGGCTGAAGCAAATAAAGCTTTCGCTCATTATAAATTTTAATAATAGGAAATAATACTCAAACGACAAAAAGAACCAACCATTCAAAGTTAAGGAGGTAAGTGAAATGGCGAAGAAAAAATTTGAAAGGACAAAGCCGCATTTAAATATCGGAACAATCGGTCACGTTGACCATGGCAAGACCACGCTGACGGCGGCGATTACGAAACACCTGGCTAAGAAAGGCTTAGCCGAGTTCCGCGCTTTTGATTCCATTGACAATGCTCCCGAAGAGAAGGAAAGAGGCGTTACGATTAATATTTCGCACGTGGAATACGAAACAGTAAAAAGACATTACGCGCATGTGGACTGCCCCGGTCACGCTGACTACATAAAGAACATGATTTCGGGCGCCGCACATATGGATGGAACCATCCTTGTTGTGGCCGCATCCGACGGACCAATGCCGCAGACTCGTGAACACATTCTCCTTGCCAGACAGGTTCAGGTTCCTTATATTGTCGTTTATCTTAATAAAGTAGATTTGGTTGATGATCCTGAGCTTCTTGATTTAGTAGAACTTGAATTAAGAGAGCTTCTGAATCAGTATGAATTTCCGGGTGATAAAATTCCCATTATCCGTGGTTCCGCTCTGAAGGCTTTGGAATCTGATGACCCCGATTCAGCTGATGCAAAGTCCATTTGGGAGCTTATGGCTGCCGTAGATGAATATATTCCCGAACCAAAACGTGATACAGAAAAAGCATTCCTTATGCCGGTAGGCGATGTGTTTACCATTTCCGGTCGTGGTACAGTTGTTACCGGTAGAGTCGACAGAGGTATTGTGAAGGTAGGCGAAGAAGTGGAAATTATCGGGATTAGGCCAACCTTTAAAACAGTTGTTACCGGTGTGGAAATGTTTCGTAAAACCCTCGATGAAGGTCGTGCCGGTGATGATGTCGGTTTATTGCTGCGAGGTATCAAACGTGAAGAAGTGGAAAGAGGGCAGGTAATTGCCAAACCCGCGTCGATTACACCGCATACAAAATTTGAAGCGGCTGTTTATATTTTGACCAAAGAAGAAGGTGGAAGGCATACACCATTTTTCTCAGGTTACCGTCCGCAGTTTTATTTCCGGACAACAGACGTGACTGGTGTGGCCACTTTGCCGGAAGGCGTGGAGATGGTTATGCCCGGTGATAACGTGAAAATGACGGTAGAGTTGATTACACCTATTGCTATGGAAGAACAGCTCAGATTCGCCATACGTGAAGGTGGTAGGACTGTAGGTGCCGGTGTCGTAAGTAAGATAATCGCGTAGAAATGAAATAGGTTGCAAGTTTAATGAAAGACCAGAAAATCAGAATTCGTCTCAAAGCTTACGATTACAAATTATTGGATCGTTCTGTCGAAGAAATTGTAGAAACAGCAAAAAGGACCGGCGCGCGTGTTGCCGGTCCTATACCTATTCCTACGGAAATCAACAAGTATTGTGTAAATCGCTCACCGCACGTGGATAAAAAATCCCGCGAGCAGTTTGAAATTCGCACCCATAAAAGATTAATCGATATTGTCGAGCCTACGCAGGCAACAGTAGACGCGTTAATGAAATTGGATCTGTCCGCCGGTGTGGATGTGGAGATAAAAGCGTAGGTACTATTTTTACGTAATATTAGAAGATGGCAGTGATAGCCGCCATTTTCCAAGCTTGTATTATTGGCTTTATCATTTATTAAAAAGTTGGACGAGATGAGTAACGGAATAATAGGAAAAAAATTAGGCATGACCCAGGTTTTTGCCGAAGATGGAGCGGCAGTAGGCGTTACCGCCGTGGAAGTCGAGCCATCAGTGATTTTACAGGTAAAAACCAAAGAGAAAGACGGATATGATTCCGTTCAGTTGGGATACAGCCGTGTAAAACAAAAAAATGTGACGAAACCCCTCCAGGGCCATTTTAAAAAAGCTGACAAAGGAAATTTTAGAGTTGTCAGAGAGTTTGCCGTGGAATCTGGAAGCTTTGAAGTGGGTCAGGAAATTGCCGCGGATATCTTTAAGGTCGGTGACTTTGTTGACGTAGCAGGAACTTCCAAAGGCAAGGGTTTTGCGGGCGTCATAAAAAGGCATGGTTTCAGTGGAGGACGCGCAACGCACGGTTCGATGTTTCATAGGGCGCCTGGATCTATCGGAGCAAGTGCCGACCCTTCGCGTGTTTTTAAAGGCACAAAACTGCCTGGTCATATGGGTAGCGTGAGAAAGACCATACAAAATTTGCAGGTTTGGCAGATTCGTCCTGAGATGAATTTATTGCTTTTAAAAGGCTCTGTGCCCGGAAGTAAAAACGGATTTGTGTTAATTAAAAAAGCTAAGAAAAAGAGTGCGTAAGTCACTGGAGTTATAAAGATGGCCGTAGCGGATGTTTTTAATATTGAAAAGAAAAAAGTCTCTCAAGTAGAGCTTAATGACGCAGTGTTTGCCGCGCAACCGAACGAAGCGGTTATTTATGATGTGGTAAAAATGCAATTGGCGGCGCGCCGTGCCGGGACAGCATCAACAAAGACAAGAAGCGATGTCAGCGGCGGCGGCAAAAAGCCTTGGCGGCAAAAAGGGACAGGCAGAGCCAGAGCCGGCACAACCAGATCGCCTCTATGGAGAAGCGGCGGAATTGTTTTTGGCCCTCATCCACGCGATTATTCTTTTAATGTTCCTAAAAAAATGAGGAAGCAGGCGTTGATCAGCGCGCTGAGCATGAAACTTAAACAGGATAAAATGCTGGTCATAAATGATTTTCCGATGGAAAAAATAAGCACCCGCAAATTTCAGGATATTATCGACCTGTTTGATTTGAAAAAGGCGCTTTTTGTTTTAGATGCGGATAACGAAAATCTTCAGAAGTCATCACGCAATGTAAAGAACATAAAGATGATTAAGTCTGAAGGGATTAATGTTTACGACATTCTTAATCACGAACATCTGGTGCTCTTGGAGCCATCGATAAAGAAGATTGAAGGAGCATTGTTGGCATAATGGAAGTGCATCAGGTTATCAAAAGATTATTAATCACGGAAAAGAGCACCATTCAGCGGGAAGAAGCAAACAAGTATTTTTTTGAAGTTGATCGCCGCGCCAACAAAATGGAAATAGAAAAAGCGGTGGAAAAGCTCTTTAATGTAAAAGTAGTAGATGTGCGGGTTATGCAGGTTTTGGGAAAGAAAACGCGCAGAGGACGTATTACCGGACAGAAGCGATCATGGAAAAAGGCGATTGTGACCTTGGTTGCCGGAAACCGTATAGAGATTACTGAAGGCGCGTAAGAATATTTGAAGGATTGGGATAATGGCTATAATTAAATATAAACCGACATCGCCGGGAAGAAGATTTCAGAGCGTTTCTGATTTCGCGGAAATTACGTCTACCGAGCCGGTGAAAGGGTTATTAAAGCCGCTGAAAAAAACCGGGGGAAGAAATTCCTACGGTCGTATTACGGCCAGGCATATCGGCGGCGGTCACAAAAGAAAGTATCGCGTTATTGATTTTCGCCGTAACAAGGAAGATATCCCGGCAAAAGTAGCCGCGATAGAATATGATCCGAACAGAACCGCCCGCATCGCGCTGCTTAACTATCGTGACGGAGAGAAAAGGTATATTGTCGCGCCGACGCAGATTAATGTGGGTGATGTAATCGTAAGCGGAGAAAAGGCGGACATCAAGCCGGGAAACGCTATCCCGTTGAAGTATATTCCGTTGGGCTCGCTGATTCATAATGTGGAATTGAAAGTTGGCCGCGGTGGTCAGTTAATCCGTTCAGCGGGAGCTTACGGCCAGTTGATGGCTAAAGAAGGCAGTTACGCTCAGGTAAGGCTTCCTTCCGGAGAAGTGCGCAAGGTATTTATTGAATGCATGGCGACAATCGGACAGGTTGGAAATATTGAGCATGAAAATATCAGTATCGGCAAAGCGGGAAGATCGAGATGGTCGGGGAAGCGCCCTCATGTGCGCGGTGTTGTTATGAATCCTGTTGATCATCCCATGGGCGGCGGTGAGGGGAAATCTTCGGGTGGACGCCATCCTTGTACGCCCTGGGGCATACCCACAAAAGGGCATAAAACCCGTAAGAACAAAAGAACAGATAAATATATTATCAAAAGAAGAGGAAAATAAATCGTGGCGCGTTCGATAAAAAAAGGTCCTTACGTTGAAGAAAAATTGTTGGCTAAGGTCAGGAAAATGGAAGTTGAGGGATCTAAAAATGTTATCAAGACCTGGTCGCGTCGTTCCACGATCACACCGGAGCTGATTGGTTACACCTTTGCCGTGCACAACGGAAAAAAGTTTATTCCCGTGTACGTGACCGAGAATATGGTTGGTCATAAACTGGGTGAATTTTCTCCGACAAGAACATTTCATTCACATTCGGGGGATCGTAAAACAAAAGTCCGCGCTTAACCTAATGGTTTTGGAGTTTATTAGATAATGGAAGCAAAAGCAGTAGCAAAATATATTAGAATGTCGCCTCAGAAAGTTCGTTTGGTTGTTGATTTGATCCGCGGCAAAAAAGTTCAGGAGGCCAGCAACATTCTTCTTTACACCAGAAAGTATGCGGCGGGTACTGTGGCGAAAGTACTGAAATCTGCGGTCGCTAATGCCGCCCAAAATCCTAATATCGACGAAAATATTCTTTACGTAAAAGATATATATGTTGATCAGGGACCGTCTTTGAAGAGGTGGCGCGCGAGAGCACAGGGAAGAGCGGCCGGTATCAAAAAAAGGACTTCGCACATAACCGTTGTTTTGGATGAAAGATAAGAAGGAGGTACGGCATTGGGTCAGAAAGTTAACCCGGTAGGATTGAGACTGGGCTACATTAAAAAATGGCAGTCAGTGTGGTTTGCCGACAAAGGCTACAGTGAAACACTGCATGAAGACGTAAAAATAAGAAAGTTTCTTAAAAAGAAACTCTATAGTGCCGGTATTTCCAGGATCGAAATAGAAAGGGCCGCAAACAAAGCTAAAGTAAACATTTATTCGGCGCGCCCTGGAGTGATTATAGGCAAAAAAGGTTCAGAAATCGAAAAACTTAAGACGGATATTGAAAAATATTCAAAGTCTGAAATTATTGTAAATATTCTGGAAGTGCGCAAACCGGAGGTTGATGCGCAGCTGGTCGCAGAAAATGTTGCCATGCAGTTGGAGCGCCGGGTCGCTTTCCGCAGAGCGATGAAAAAATGTGTCGGCTACGCTCTGAAGTTTGGCGCCAAGGGCATCAAAATTAGCTGCTCCGGAAGATTGGGAGGAGCGGAAATTGCCCGTTCCGAATGGTATCGCGAGGGAAGAGTCCCGCTTCATACATTGCGTGCCGATATTGATTACGGTTTCACGGAAGCGCATACAGCCTACGGACTTATTGGGATTAAAGTTCTCATTTTCCACGGTGAAGTTTTACCGGAGAAAAAAGAAAAAAATAAAGTTGCCGCTTGAATTTATCAGTAATTAAACGCGGAAGGTAATTTGGAGTTTTAATTATGTTAATGCCGAAAAGGGTGAAATACAGAAAAATGCAGAAGGGGCGTATGGGTGGTAAGGCCACCCGTGGCAGCTCCGTTGCTTTTGGGGATTATGGTTTGCAGGCGGCTGAATGCGGTTGGATTACTGCGCGTCAAATCGAAGCGGCGCGCGTTGCCATGACCCGACATGTAAAGCGCGGCGGTAAAATATGGATTAGAGTGTTTCCTCATAAACCGGTAACAAAAAAGCCGGCGGAAACTCGTATGGGTAAAGGAAA
>JBFYYA010000117.1:0-11052 GCA_041310245.1 Syntrophaceae bacterium
CCACATGCCATCATGGGTTAGCCACCCCTTCCCGAGTAAGTCTCTGATCTCTGATTTATCTATTCTATCCAACACGTCCATTTAGCTTCTCCCCTAGCAAGAACCTGCTCCGCATTTGCCGCAGCGTGCAGAGTGGCGGCCAACGCGCTGATCACCGGCGGCCTTAGCCGTCAGTTGGATTTGCGGGTTAGGTTTTGTTTTATTCCGTATCTCGATTGACGCAGGTTCATTGTTGAGAGAATTCTTACTTCAATTTTGTCTTTGATAAAGATTCAAACTCCATTGTATCATGGCTGCACATCACAATGATTTCTTCTTTGTGTTGCAACGCCAATTCCCTTACTTTGTCTTTTGTCTGCATAGCTTTTTCGTAGTCGATATGGGCAAAGCGTTGAAATAAATTCACCATAAAAGTTGTTTTAGGGTTTTCGTCTTTCTGTTTATAAAAATAATAGGAATCCCCTGCATGAAACAGCCACCCGTTTGACGTAAGTATTGACACACCGCAATGCCCTCTTGAGTGTCCCGGTAGGCGGACCAACACTATTTCAGGCGGAAGTCCCTTTAAATTCCGAATAGCATCGAATCCGAACCACGGTTCTCCATACTTCTCCTCGTACGTTTCCCAGTTTGGCGAATGAGCCCAATGCGCCTTTCGGTATCGTTCTTTTTCTCTGAAACTCTCCGGTGCCATTGCGGCTTCAAGTTCTCGTTTTAATACATGTATTGTGGCATTCGGAAAATCAGGAATCCCGCCGGTGTGGTCAAGGTCCAAATGGGTCATAATAATATGATGCACATCGTTCGCCCGAAATCCAAGCTTCTCAATCTGTTTCAAAGCCGTTTCATTCACATCCAGGCGCGGCCTGTTGAAAACATGCATAAACCCCAATCGCTTTGGGGATTTCATGTCATCCATCCCTATTCCGGTATCTACTAAAACCAGTCCGCTATCCGTTTCCAGAAGAAGAACGTGGGATATAACTCTGCACGGAACTCGTTCGTTAAACAACCTCCCGACCATGGGTTGGTTTGTGCAGCAATTGAGGTGGTGAATTGCAACAATCTTAAAGATTTTCAAAGTCCCTCCATTACTCTTTGCATGCCTTTTGACATATTCTGTCTAACATTTGCTGAACTTGCAATGCGTAGCGTTGTCAAGTTGAAAAATTTGTTAGATGATTTTTCTTATACAGAAATAATTCAGTAATATATACTCCCATACATATGCCAATTATATCTATAAGTGAACGCAAAATAAATGATCTAAATATTTCAAAGTAAGATACATTGAAAAATACAGGTACAAACATATTATATAGTACCCAATCTACACCAAAAATTATTATTCCAAATACAACTACATTACGAAATATATTACCATTATTTATAAATGGTCTAATATAAACAAATAATAAACTTATTAGTATTCCGTTACCCCATGTCCAAAATAATGTTTGTAATGGCTTGCTTATATGCCTTGATTCAATATGAATAACTGAATAACTGACATATCGCATTAGAACATAGATAGATGAAATTATTATCACAATGATAAGTAAATTATTTAACGATTGCTTTTTTCTTGTATTCACAGTTTTTTCGTTTCTAAGCAAATATGAGATTAGTATACCCAAAATAATTATCGGAATAGCTTCGCTTACGCCAAATATGAACTCTTTATAAGGTGATATTTCCTTCAAGATACCTGCTTCAAACATTCCATAAAGCCAAATCAAACCAAACAAAAATCCAAAAATTAAACCATTTGTATAATTTCCAGCAAGATTTTTTCGTAAAACATAAAATCCAACAAGCGTTAAATGTAAATAGGAAATAAAGAACATAATAATTACTGCCGGAATGATTCCTATTAATCCAGCAATATTTCCAAATGGTTCTGTTGTGGATATTGGATCTCCGCCAAAAATTGGAGTACAAATAATTCGAATGAATACTGCTATTATAGTTACAGCAAATATTTTACCGATATCTTTTTTCATACATTTCCTTTGTTTGCATCTTTAATAATTTAGAATTTATGCATTTGTTAATTATTCACTAGCCGGAGGCGTGTATCGAACGTGGATCGGATATTGGAAATCTGCGTATCGTCAAGCAAATGAAAAATACTCTTGCTGTTTATTTTACGGCATGTCGAAAATATTTGTTCCCGCTGGCGGCTGGAACTTAAAAAGCTTATCGGAAAGATCTGCGTTCATCACGATATTGGAAAATTTCAGCGTGGTGATATTGCCCATCAAATCTTCAAAGCTTACCTGGATAATAAAATAAGTATCTTTATCCAAAGTGATGCCGAGAGCCTGCAAATAAGAATTTTTCTCTTTAGGCGTCAGTTTAAGCAGGTAATTGCCGTGTTTATCAAGAGCTTCCGGCGCGGCGTAATTTATCTGAAAATCATCCGTGAGCTTTCCTAAACCGGATAAAAACCTGAGTAATGTTGCCGATTGAAAAATATTATCCGCTTTCTGGACGTATGCCGCTTTTTCGCGCGGCAGATAAAGCCACGCTTTTTGAGGATTAATGATCAGTTTTTTGACTTCCGGTTTTGAGTAATCCCATCGCATATTGCGCGGTTTCTTAAAGAAAACGCTGCCTTCTTCTGTCTTGGTTCTTTTAAGGGATTTATTGAACGTTTCCTGCGTAAAAGCAGCGCGGAAATCGCCGGTTTTCTCATATACAAGCTGTAATTTTTGAACTGTGTCATCAATAGGCGCAATTTCCTGCGCATTGCCCGCGGAAAAAGAAAAAAATACAAGAAATATTAACGCGGCCATCCATTTACTGAAGTTAATCGTTAAAAAATTTTCAGTTAACATTGATTTGTTTGACGAATTTTTAATCATTGTAACACCGAAAAATCCCTGCGCCATGGCACACTTTTTTATATGTAGTTTATATCTGTTTTTCAAGGTTGCTTATAAATACCAATGATAACAGGAGATATTTACAAAGCATTGATTATATTACATATTTATATTGCCTAAATCTTGTGCAATCCGGTGCAAAATCACGTCAAATGGGCTTTCGCCGAGGTTGCCAACAGAGTTATCAACAGCTTTTTCCACAAGTTTGTGGAATGCATTGGCAAGTGCTTGTATCAAAGAGGAAATTTGAATTGTAATTTTTTTCCTCTCGCGTTTAGCCGTGAATTTTAACCCGCCAGCCGAACTTGTTTTCCTTCAATCCGTATTGAATTTGCAATATCTCATTGTATAATTTTTCCGAAACAGGTCCTGTTTTGCCGCCATTAATCATGTATTCTTTGCTCCGGTAATAAATCTGGCCCACCGGCGAAATAATTGCCGCGGTTCCGGAAGCGAAAACCTCCTTGAGTGTGCCATTTTGCGCGCCTTCAGTGACTTCATCAATGGAAATATGTCTTTCTGTGACCTTCATGCCGAAGTGACGAGCCAGATGAATAACAGATTTACGCGTAATGCCGGGTAAAATAGTGCCGGTGAGCTCCGGCGTAATCAGTTCATCGCCGATTAAGAAGAAAATGTTGCTTGTGCCCACTTCTTCCACGTATTTCTTCTCGCACGCGTCAAGCCATAAAACCTGCGTGTAACCCATATTTGTGGCAATACGGCTGGCATAGAGACTTGCCGCGTAATTACCGCCGGCTTTAGTGAAGCCGGTTCCACCTGCCGCCGCGCGCACATACTCTTCAGAAACATAAATTTTTGTCGGCGCGAATCCCTGAGGATAATAAGCTCCCACGGGCCCGACAACAATGAAAAACAGATATTCGTTCGCGGGATGAACTCCCAGTGCCGGCTCTGTGGCAATCATCGTCGGCCTGATATACAAAGATGTTCCCTCGCCGTGCGGAACCCAATCTTTTTCCAGTACAACCAGTTTTTTTAAAGCGTCCAGAAAAATATTTTCATTCAGCGCGGGCATGCACATTCTTTCCGCGGAGATGTTCATTCTTTTGATATTTTCCGTGGGGCGGAAAAGATAAATTTCGTCGCTTTTACCGCGATAGGCCTTCAAACCCTCAAATATTTCCTGCGCGTAATGCAGGCACATTGCTGTTGGATCAAGTTGCAGCGGCCGGTATGGTTCAACCATCGCGTCGTGCCAGCCTTTGCCTTCTTTGAATTTCATAGTGAAAATGTGGTCGGTAAAAATTTTGCCGAAACCCAGTTTGGATTCATCTTTGGGCTTCGATTTCATTTTTTCCGGCGTCGCCTTAACAATTTTTATTTCCATAATATGCCTCTGTAAAAAAATAAAAGGCCTGAATGATCAGGCTGTTGTATTTTTATAGCATTAAATTAAACTGCGATCAAGGCTGCGATATTGAATGGCTTCAGCAACATGAGATGATTCGATTTTTTCCTTGTTTTCCAGATCGGCAATGGTGCGCGATACTTTTAATATACGGTTTATCGCCCGGGCGCTCAATCCCAGTTTTTCAATCGCCATTTCAATAAGTTTGTGTGAATCCTCATCTATGGCGCAAAAAGCTTTGATTTGCTTTTCGCTCATACGGGCGTTGCAGGCCAGGCCGTCCTGGGTAAAACGGTTTTTTTGAATCTCGCGGGCGGCGGAAACCCTGGTTTTTATGGATTGAGAAGATTCGCCCGCTTCTTTGCCGGACAGCGCGCGGTACTTAACCGCGGGGACTTCAATGTGTAAATCAATGCGGTCCATCAGCGGGCCGGAAATTTTCCCCTGATACTGACGGATTTGCTGCGGCGTGCAGCGGCAGGTGCGGACGCGGTCGCCGAAATAACCGCACGGGCAGGGATTCATCGCGGCGACAAGCATAAACTTGGCCGGAAATGACGCCGTAATCGAAGAACGCGTGATGGTTATGTTTCCTTCTTCCAAGGGCTGGCGCAGGGCTTCCAGTGCATTTCTTTTGAATTCCGGCAGTTCGTCCAGAAAAAGAACGCCTAAATGAGCGAGGCTGATTTCGCCTGGGCGCGGTATCTGCCCTCCGCCGACGAGCCCGGCATCGGATATCGTGTGATGCGGAGAACGAAACGGCCTGGTGGAAATCATCATTTCTTCTTTATTTAAAGAGCCGGCCACGGAAAAAACTTTGGTTGCTTCAATAGCCTCTTCAAAGGAAAGATCCGGCAAAATTGTCGGCAGTCTCTTTGCGAGCATGCTTTTACCCGAACCGGGCGGGCCGATCATCAAGACGTTGTGGCCGCCGGCCGCCGCTATTTCGAGCGCGCGCATTGCCTGTTTCTGTCCCTTGATTTCGCTGAAATCGATTTCATATTGCCGTGTCCGCTGAAAAATGCTGCTCATATCAATATTGAGCGGTTCGATATTTTTTCGTCCGCCCAGAAATTCCACAACATCCGGCAGACTTTTAACAGCGTAAACATTTATGCCTTCCACCATGGCGGCTTCCGCGGCATTTTCCTCCGGAACAAAAGCGGACTTAATGCCCATTTCCTTGGCTTTGAAGGTTGCGGTTAAAACGCCGCTGACTCTTTTGATGCTACCGTCCAGAGAAAGTTCTCCCATAAAAAAACAATCCCGCACGGATGATTCCTTGATTAATTCTTCCGCGGCGAGAATTCCGACGGCAATGGGTAAATCAAACGCCGTGCCTTCTTTTTTTATATCGGCTGGAGCAAGGTTGACTGTTACGTGAGAACGCGGAAAACGGTAACCGGAATTTTTTATCGCGGCTTTGATTCTGTCGCGGCTTTCTTTAACGGAGGCGTCCGGCAAACCGACGGTATTGAATTGCGGCAAGCCCTGCGATATATCCACTTCAACAAAAACAGGATATGATTCCATGCCGATAATGCTCATGCTGGATATTTTAACAAACACTGTGTGGCTCTCCGCGTAAAATGATGTCAAAAATACTAGCTAATAAGTATATTTATATCAAGAAATTTTAGTCAAATTAAAAATTTTTGCCGTTCTTGACTCATTAATAGCGCTATGCTAGAGTCCGCCCAAACAAAAGAATAATAAAAATCCGATTAAGTAACTGCCATGCGAAAGCTGTCTCATATCAACAATAATCAACAGGTAGAAATGGTTGATGTTACGGCAAAAGCTATTACGAATCGTAGAGCAAAAGCCCGCGGTTCGGTAGCAATGGAAAAGGCCACGCTGGATTTAATTGAAAAAGGGCAAATGACCAAAGGCAACGTTTTGGGGGCGGCGAAAATAGCGGGCATCATGGCGGCAAAAAAAACCGGAGAACTTATCCCTCTTTGCCATCCGCTCGAGATTACCTCCGTTCACCTGGATTTGGAGATTGAACGGGAAAAATCACGTGTTGTTATTGAGGCTGAGGTAAAAACCACGGGAAAAACAGGCGTGGAAATGGAAGCGCTCACCGCGGTCAGCGTGGCGGCATTGACGATATATGATATGTGCAAGGCGGCGGACAAAAAAATGGTAATTGGCGAAATCATGCTTGTGGAAAAAACAGGCGGCAAAAGCGGGACGTTCACAAGAAGTCAATAACTCTTTTTATAAAAATTAATCAGGACAAATAAAACATGCAGGAAAATATTTTTAAAATCCGCCGGGCGTTTTTGATTCCACTTTGGGCGATCGTTGTTCTTTTTTTCGCGCTTTTTGTGCAGAGTCTTTTTATCGGGCAGTTATGGGAAATGATAGTCTCGGCTATTTTCTTTGCGGTGCTTCTGGCAATAGCTATTGAAGCTTCAGAAAGAGCGATCATCCTGACCGAAAATAAACTTAAAATAAAAAAGTTCTTTCGCCAAAAAGAATTTGACTGGGAAAGGGTTACCAACCTGGGCATTGTCGAATTGGGGAAAAAAGTTTATTTTTTGATCAGCGCGACCCGGGGGCTTTATTTCTTTTCCAATTTGACGGAAAAGCACACTGAGCTGGTTGGCCTGCTTGTAAAAAAATTAGATGAAGAAAGAGTAGAGCCGCAGGTAAGGGAATATCTGGAGCGTCCCGTGGAAAGGCTTTCTTTGATTGTCATGAGTTACGTCGCCGCTCTGATTATCGCGGCTATTATCATCATGAAATTTTTGCCGGTTTAAGAAAAAAATGTTTTCGCGCCGACGCGCGTCAGAATATTTTTTGGTTATATATTTGTAAAGGGAAATTTATGCAAGCAAAGGCTAAGAAGCAGAAGAAATCAAAAGTAGTTCTCAAAGTAAAGGAAACCTCTTTCGCGGCTGTCGAAGAAATCATGGAAAAGAAACTTGAAGACATTGCCACGATCGTGTCCGCTTCCGGCGGGCGCAAGAGTAAAGTTTATGAAGATGTGATGTCGATAGTGGAGAAAGGCTTGTTTAAAATTGCCCTGCGCCGGTGCGATTATGTAAAAAGTTCCGCGGCGGAGTTTTTAGGAATCAACCGCAACACCTTTACTGATAAAATGGCCAAGCTGGGTATCAAATGTGAGAAGAAAAAATAAACACGGCAATAAAGTCTGCGGTTAAAAAGTGGAAAAGAAAAAACATCTAAAAAAATTAAATCCAAAAGGGGTGGGGATGACTGCCCCTTTTTTTATGGCTATTTTTACGAAAAATTAGCAAAATAACAAGTTAGTCGCCGGGCAATAAAATGAGCAGGGAAAAGATTCGGAATAAGCAAAGCATTACGGTACAACTTTTGATAAATTAAGTATTTACGATTGCGGACCTGAAATTTTATGTTTGACAAAAAAATGATTTAAAAGTAGTAGAACGGCAACCGTTTGCCGTATTCCTGCTTAGAATAAACTTCAGGCAGTTTTAGGGAGAAATTATGGATTATCAACCGAAATCCCATGAAAAAATCCGTCAACTTATGAATAGAGGCGTGAATATTCCCAATCCTATGACGCTCGATATAGGAGAAGACGTCAATATAGAACAGATTGCGGCAAAGGATGTTACCATTTATCCGGGTTGCCGGATCTACGGAAAGAAAACCGTTATTTCATCGAGGTGCAAACTCGGCTACGAAGCCCCGGTGACAATTAACGATTGCCAGCTTGGTTCGGCGGTGGAACTCAAGGGAGGTTTCTTCAGCAAATCCGTTTTTCTTGAGAAAGCCAATATGGGCATGGGCGCGCACGTCCGCGAAGGATGTATTCTGGAAGAAGAGGCCAACGGCGCGCATTGTGTCGGACTAAAGCAGACCATTCTTTTTCCCTTTGTCACGCTCGGCAGCCTGATTAATTTTTGTGATTGTTTTATGGCCGGCGGCACAAGCCGTTCCAATCATTCCGAGGTAGGCAGCTCCTATATACATTTTAATTTTACGCCGGACGCGGATAAAACAACCCCGTCTTTACTGGGCGATGTTCCGCGCGGGGTGATGCTCAACCAGCCGCCTATTTTTCTGGGTGGACAGGGAGGCATTATCGGGCCGACACGCCTGGGATACGGAAATGTCGTGGCGGCCGGTTCCATCCTGCGGCATGATTATCCACAGGACAATCAGCTTATATTTGAAAAATTTTCGGCAAGTAGTGTTAGGGATTACATTCCCTCTGATTATCCTAATCTGGCCAGGGTTGTTGAAAATAATATTTTCTATCTGGCAAATCTAGTTGCTCTGGAAGCCTGGTATGCGCATGTCCGAAAACCATTTTTGGAAGCTCAGCAATTTGGGAACTTGCTGTATGCCGGAGCGCTGGAACAGCTTTCCTCGGCGAAAAAGGAAAGGCTGAAAAGGCTCAAAGCGATGTCGCAAAAAGCGGCTGCTTCTTTGGGTAAAGAACAACAAGAGCCAGTCGCGCGGGGGAAAAAGGAGCTTAATGACCAGATGGACTATGTGATGGAAGTTTTCAGCGGGGAGACGCCGGACACATCACACATCAAAAAACTACGCGAAAAATTCCTTGATGATTTTGAGAAAGTAGCGGGAAAAAACCGGGCAAATTACCTGGAGGCGATCCAGAGTCTTTCCGCGGAAATTTCCCCAAAAGGCGTTGCCTGGCTTAACGCTTTAGTCGAAGATCTGAGCGAAAAGGTGGCGAAAGCAACGCCTTCGCTTAATCTTTTTGCTAAATAAAAGACGAACGGTATTTTAATAAATGTCTTAAGAAGATACAGTTCTTAAAAGGAGAAAATTGATGGGAAAATTATTTGGAACAGACGGGATTCGCGGAGAGGCAAATCGCTATCCCATGATGCCGGAAATTGCCTTTGGCGTCGGACGGGCAATAGCGCATTTATTCAAAAAGGAAGGACATCGCGCCCTAATTATTATTGGAAAAGACACCAGGCTTTCCGGATACATGCTCGAAAGTTCACTGCAAGCCGGCATTACCTCTATGGGAGGATATTCTTATCTGGTCGGCGTAATGCCGACACCGGGTATCGCCTTTGTTACACAGAGCATGCGGGCTGACGCTGGCATTGTGATTTCCGCCTCCCATAACCCGTTCCAGGACAATGGGCTGAAAATCTTCGGCGGCGACGGCTACAAACTTACGGATGAAAAGGAAAGAGTCATCGAAGATTTGATTCTTAACAACAAGCTCTCTGATCTGGTTCCAGTCGGGCAGGATATAGGAAAGGCTTTTCGTCCCGAGGGTGTGAACGGGCGGTATATTGTTTTCGTGAAGAACACTTTCCCCCGAAATCTGTCCATGGAAGGCATGAAAGTTGTTTTGGACACCGCCAACGGTGCGACTTATCGGGTGGCTCCGGATACCTTTCATGAATTGGGTGCTAATGTTGATGTAATTCACAAAACGCCCAACGGAACAAATATCAACGATCAATGCGGGTCGCAGCACACAGAACGTTTAAAATCCAGGGTCCTTGAAACCGGGGCGGCAATCGGGTTGGCTTTTGACGGAGACGGTGACCGTCTTATCGCCGTTGATGAAAAAGGCAAAGAAATAACCGGCGATCAGATTCTTATTATTTGCGCCAATATACTCAAAAGGGAAGGTAAGTTGAAAAATGATTTACTGGTCAGCACGGTCATGAGTAATCTCGGGTTGAGAGTGGCGTGTAAAAAATACGGTTTCAAGCATCACGCTTCCAAAGTTGGAGACCGTTACGTCCTGGAAGATATGCTGCGGATGGGTTCTGTAATCGGCGGGGAAGAAGCCGGGCACATGATTTTCCTGCGGCATCATACAACAGGTGACGGGATTATCGCCGCCCTGCAGCTGGTGGCGGCTATGCTCAAGGAAGGCAAGCCTCTTTCGGAACTGGCGCGCATGATGGATATCTTTCCGCAGAAGCTGATTAACGTGGACGTGAAAAGCAAACCGGATATTGATAAAGTTCCGAAGCTCGCGGCCGCGATCAAAAAGGTAGAAAAAGAACTTGGCGAAGAAGGGCGTGTCCTGGTGCGTTATTCCGGAACGCAGAATATGTGCCGCGTTATGGTGGAAGGGCCGTCTGACGCCGTAACGGAAAAATATTGTCGCGAGCTCGCGGATATTGTGAAAAGCGAAATAGGATAAACTATAGGAAGAAATTCTATATGAGTATTACGGTATTTGTTGCCAGAGATTTCGCGCAAATGAGTGAAGTCGCGGCGGAAATTGTTATTAATAAAACTATCGATATACTAAAAGCAAAAGATAAAGCTGTTTTGGGGCTGGCCACGGGTAATTCCCCCACGGGACTCTATAAACATCTCGCCCGCGCGGCAAATAACGGAAAGTTTGACGCAGGCCGCATCCTCAGTTTTAACCTGGATGAGTATATTGGATTGCCGGGCGATAACATTCAGCAGCGCGTTCTTCATCCGGAAAGTTACGCTTATTTTATGATTCAGGAACTTTTCAGTCATCTCGATAAAAAATTTCTGGAAACCCGTGTTCCTTACGGCTCGCTGATCGATCAGAAAACGCTGATTGAAGAATTAAAAAAACATAAAAAAGACTGGGAATTCAAAGGTACGGACGCGGGCAAGTCCATTGTCATCAAAGCCAAGCCAAAATCAAAATACCTGGCCTGGATCCGCAAAGAAATTCTGGAAGGATACGCGCGGAAAATCAAAGCGGCAGGAGGAATTGATTTGCAGATTATCGGCGTGGGAGGGCGTGGGCACGTGGCTTTTCACGAATCAGGCATACCCTTTAAAGGCAGCAAGGTTATGCTGGTA
>JBFYYA010000118.1:0-3138 GCA_041310245.1 Syntrophaceae bacterium
TGATAATTAAATCTATATGATATTGGAAACTATCTTAATATTTCAGTCTGAAGCTGATCCATGTATAGGATTAATCCATATCTTTGGGTACGGGTAATGAATAGAAAATAGTTTTCCTTCAAGGTAAACCTTTAGGTAAATTTTTTGATGCCCGAGAGAAAAATCAGAAATTGGTATATTGACATTAAAACCGCTGTATAGATAAACCGGATTATTAAAAAAAGCGGCAACATCTTCACGCCTAGTCCCGTAATTAACAGAATAATCTTTGTCGCCAAAGCTTATCTGTATTTTTTTTATATTATCTATGCTTGCGATCCATCCTTGTATATAAATATTATTACTCTCATTATTTACGACCACATCTAAAACATGTGTCTTCGAGTTTATATGTTTTCTTACTTTAATATTATTAACACTGTCGATGGAGCCATGCACGGCGTCCGAGTTGCACCATCTACCTATGTGAGCTTTTGGCCCCACGGTCATATATGCAAGCAATATACTAGTACAAAATATTACCAATATGGCGTGAGATATTGCTATAGTAAATAGATTCGGATATTTATTAAAAGTGCTGGTCCACACAATACCTGCGATAAAACATAATATTATTAGCGGAGGAGTGGGAATGTGTATCATAGAGAAAGTGAATGCCGAAAAAATGATTGCGATATTCGTATAAGGCGAAAAAATTATTTTGTAGCGTCTAAAAAAGAAAGCCAAGAAAATATATTCCTGGCCTAAAGCGCCTAATGGGTAGCCTATAAAATTTCTCCAGAAAGATAATTCCTTGTAAAAATAATTATTTATCGGGAAAAAAAACTGCCAGGTTATAAATAGAATCGGAATACTTATTAATGTAAAAACAATTAGTATTTTAAAAGAATCATACCAATTATCCATTCTAAAACCGATATCTTTGATGTTTTCCTTAAAACTTCTTTTATTGATAAAATCTGAATGAATAAAAAATACAATGATTGGTATAAGAAAAATAACTTGTACCCATCTAGAATGAAGCGGGTATATTAACCATAAATAGCCATAAACAAGTATAATTCCAGTTAATAACTCTAATAATGATTTATTTCTATGAGACATAATTTAACTTTGTTTAGAAAAGTATTTCAAGCTTAACATGACGATTAAGATACCTAGTATCATACTCTGTACTTTTGATTTTAATTTAACTCATAAGAAAAATCAAATAGTGCATGATATTTGGGGAATGTTAAAAAGATAATACGACAAGAAAAAAATGTGACAATTAAGCTTCTTGCATCCATTTCTTTCCACCAAGTATTCGTGATACCATCATGCTTGAAACATTATCACCAATGGCGTTGACCATTGTCGCGGGCGGGTCGACAATTGTGCCGATCATCATGATAATCGGAAAAGCCTCCAGCGGGAATCCGTAGAAGGAAATAATCATAAGCTCACCAATCGTGCCGCCTCCGGGAATGCCGCTTACGACCACGCCGGTTAGCAGAGCGATTCCTAATGCGGTTAAAATAGTTTCTGTTCCCGAAAAACTCATATTGAAGATTCCAAAAAGGAAAGCGATTTTCAAAACGGCGGCAAGGCACGAACCTTCCATGTGCATTGTGGCGCCTAACGGGATGATAACTTCTCTGATATCTTTAGGAACGCCGATATTTTCTGCCGCCTGTAAATTGGAGGGAATTGTCGCAATTGAGCTACCGGTAGCCAACGAAATAAGGGAAGGCGGTATTATATTACCCCAGAATTTGCGCACGCCTTTTCTTCCCACTGACATAAAAGAATAGACGGTAAAAGCGATAAAGAAATATAAAATAGCCGTCGGGTAATAGACAATCATCGCGCGCGCGTAAGAACCAAGCAGTTCTTCACCGAAAACACCGACCAGATAGGCGAAATATGCACAAAGTCCGATAGGCGCGTAATACATGATAAAAGAAATCACTTTCATCATTACCGCGCTGCCGGAAGACAAAAAACCAGCGAAAGCATTCCCTTTTTCACCGGCGGAGGAAGTTGCCAGTCCGATTAAAATGGAAAATATTATCAATGCCAGCATATTTTTTTTGGAAAGAATGTCCGCAAAATCAGAAGCGGTAAAAGCTTTAACAAGTTGTTCTGATGCCGTCAATTGCTGCAGATTTATTTTTTCACCCAGGTCAATGGCGATGCCTGTGGCCGGAGGATAAAGAATAACAGCGATAATCATGACAACAGAAGCGATAAGGCCGGTAACGACAAATATTATCATCATAGCAGACATGATTTTTCCCAGTCTGCGTATATTCGACATGCTGGCAACAGCAGAAGAGATGGAGAAAAAAACAAGAGGGATAATCGTGGTAAATAAAAGATTAAGAAAAATATCACCTAATGGTTTAAGGGAAGCGGCGTCCTTCTTGAGGATGATTCCCAACAATGCTCCGACAAAAAGAGACAAAATCAGGATAATGGAAAAACCGTAGGAATTTAAAAAAGCAGGCAGTTTTCTTTTCATTTTTCTTACTCGATAGGAAAATTAGAATAAGTGTCCGGGTACGGTTCATTTTTCAGTGTGTAGTGCCACCACTCCAAGTCATAATTTTTAAAACCGTGCTTTTCCATCAGAGTTTTTAAAAGCATACGGTTTATCCTTTGCTGCGGCGTAATATTTTTGTTTTCCGTGTGCGAGAGTTCATGAAAACAATCAAAACCAGTCCCCATGTCGATGCTGTTATCGCCGAAACGTTTATCCTGAGGGAGGTAACATTCATGTAATTCCTGCCCGGGATTATATTTTTCCTGCGGTCCTACGGGTAAGGGCACAATGGTCAAATCCACCGTGCTGCCGCGGCTGTGGCTTGATTTATCGGCAATATAGCCGTCTTTGAAAAGATTTCTTTTATTCACGGTAGGATAAAATTCTTTTCTTGTTTTTGTGTCATCAATGTCTTTTGCCCATCTTACAAAATGGTTAACGGCGTTCTGAGGGCGGTAGCAGTCGTAAATTTTCAGGGTTAAAGAAAATTTTTCCAGATCTTTCTGCACATTGAAAAGGGCCATCGCCGCTTCTTTGGTTAAAAGGCATTTTGGTGAGAGATAGCCGTCAACTTTTTCCCCGAGAAAATTATGCGGCCCGAAATAACGAATATC
>JBFYYA010000119.1:0-2672 GCA_041310245.1 Syntrophaceae bacterium
CGCGTTGACAGCATCGCTTTTCAGCATAAAATCTTTTACTTTTCCTGCTGAATCCACCTGAATGTTTTTGACCATTTCCAAAAGATACCCAGAAGCGCTTTCCTTAGCCGCGCGCAACGCTACCGGGCGCGCGTTGATTTTTGCCACAGTCTGATCCGGAGCCACACCGATCCCTGCCGCTTCAACGTAACCGGTTGTCCAGTTGATTGAACCCTGGCCTATTTTTTCCACCAAATCATTTGTGGTTAACTTTTCTTGGCAAATGCCCGTTGATGTAAAAATTACCATTACGCCAATTACTGCTGTGACGAATAAGTATCTTAATTTCACAAAACCCTCCTTTTTTAAATGTTTACCAAAAACAAAGAGGTTTAGAAAACAATTTAAACCCAAGTATCTTGGCTATAAAAGTAACAAAAACATTATCAGTCTGCAATATAAAATAAATTATCTGTAATTATAACCGGGCCAAGGGAAATGGCCAATTATCTACTGTATGTTCCTGATATTTTTAAGATAATCCTGCAGGGCCAGCTGCCAGGGCTGCGGGGTTTTACCGGTTAGCGTGATGAATTTCTGCATGCTCAGGACGCTGTAAGCGGGGCGCATAGCCGGACTTTTCAGTTGAGAGGTTTTAATTGGTTTTACTTCCACATTATCCACGCCTGCTTCTTTCAAAATCCTTAAGGCAAATTCATACCAGCTGCAATGGCCGCGGTTAGTTACATGAAAAACGCCGTTCTGATTTTGAGAAATGAGCAAATCCACCGCCGCGGCCAGATCTTTGGTGTAGGTGGGAGAGCCTATCTGGTCATCAACCACCGTAAGAATCGCGGGATGTTCCTGTATCGCACCCGCTTTGGCCATTGTATCCTGAATGAAATTTTTGGCGTTTGCTTTTTCTAAAATAGTGCGAACAAAATTTTTCCCGTTTACGCCATAAAGCCACGAAGTGCGAATGAGCAGATAATTATCGGAGAGCGTCTGCAGATAACGCTCGCCCGCGAGTTTTGACGCGCCATAGGCGCTGATGGGATTGCATTTATCATTCTCTTCGTAAGGCTTTGTTGCCGTGCCGTCAAAAACATAATCCGTGCTGAAATGAATAATTTTAATATTTCTACCGCGGCACGCCTCGCAGATATTTTTGACCGCTTCCGCGTTAACGGCAAAACAGGCATCCCTTGCTGTTTCACAGCCGTCCACATTGGTAAAAGCTGCGGCATTGATAACAATTTCCGGATTACCTTCCACGACGGCATTTTTACAATCTTTGGCGGAAACAATATCAATTTCCTCTTTATCCATGCCGGTGACTTCGTGATCCGCAGATAATTTTTTAAGAAGATCACTCCCGAGCATGCCTTTATGCCCCAGTAACAATATTTTCATTTTCAGTATATAACCTCCATCAAAAAAAGCCCATGCGCGGGCGCGGTGGCTCCGGCGATTTTTCTATCGCGCGAATCGATAATTTTTTTCATTTCTTCCGGTTCGCGCTTCCCCCGCCCTACTTCCACCAGCGTACCGATGATATTTCGCACCATATATTTCAAAAAGCCCTTGGCTTCCACTATTATTTCGATATTTCCTTCTTGCGCGTTTTTAATCCCGATATTTTTAATCGTCCGCACGCGGTCCTGCACATCCGTTCCGGTGGCGCAAAAACAGGAAAAATCATACGTGCCGATCAGATATTTGGCCGCCTGTCGCATTTTGGCCAAATCCAGATCAAAGCGGACAAACCAGGAATAATTTCTCCCCAGCGCGGGCCGCAGTTTCTGATTGCAAATCTTATAAACGTAAATTTTGCTTTTGACGTCGCGCTGCGCGTGAAACTCAAAAGGCACTTCTTCCATTTCTTTGACAACAATATCTTCCGGCAAAACACTGTTGACGCCGAGGTAGATACTGTTGGCAGGCAGCTTTGTGGCACAGCGGAAGCTCGCCACCTGATTAAGCGCGTGCACACCGGCATCCGTGCGTCCCGAACCGATGACGGAAACTTTTTGTCCCGTGATTTTTTTAATCGCCTCTTCCAGTACCTGCTGTATGGATACGCCGTTTTTTTGCCTCTGCCAGCCGCGATAAGCGCTGCCATCGTATTCCACAACCATCTTAAAATTGCGCATGTTTTTGTCCGTCATATTTCACCACTGAAGAATTTATTAGCTTTACGCGAAAAAATAAAGCAGAACTTTTACTTCAATATCTATTAGCAATTTCATATATATCACTGTTATTTTTTCTTGCCACTTTTTGGCAAAAACGCTAGGATTCATTTCATCGCAAATATTTCTTTTAAGCATTGAATATTTAAGCAAAATCTTTATTAAATTAATTATGGAAACGGAGAGAAATTATGGCGGACGATTCACAAAAAAAAACAAAAGACAAAATCACCGATTTCGAGAACAAAGCCCAGGCCATCAAGATGATGGGCGGTGAAAAACAGGCAAATAAACAGCATGAAGGCGGCAAATTGACCGCTCGCGAAAGACTGGATTTTTTATTCGACAAAGGTACTTTCGAAGAAATACAGCTTTTTGTAAAGCACCGCTCCACTTTGTTTGGCTTGTATAAAAAATATATTCCATCCGATGGCGTCGTACCCGGCTTCGTTAAAATAAACGGCCGCGTTGTTTTTGCCGCGGCGCAGGATTTCACAAGCT
>JBFYYA010000120.1:0-8561 GCA_041310245.1 Syntrophaceae bacterium
CTATATGATTTTGCCCGCGCTGTCGGCGGCGAAAAAGTTTCCGTTTCCATGCTGATTCCCGCGGGCGCAGACGCTCATAATTATGAATTAAGGCCGGATGAAATTGTTAAAGTTATCAACACGGATGTTTTTCTTTTTATCAATTTTGAAATGGAGCAGTGGGCGCATAAAATAATCGGCTCCGCCGCGGAAAAAACAAACATGCTGGCCGTGGAAACAGGAAAGGGAACAATCCTTTTACCTCTTGCTGCGTCTATGCATCATAGCTCACACACGAATCACGAACATAACGCTTCCCGGTTTGACCCGCATATCTGGCTGGATTTCGCCAACGCCCAAATAATCATTGATAACATTACTGAGGCATTTATCAATAAAGACCAGAAAAACAGCGACTATTATAAAAACAACGCCCGCGAATATAAATCACAGCTTATCTCCCTGGATAAAAAATACCGCAGGGGGCTTGCCAAGTGTCAATCAAACACTATTTTGCACGCCGGACACTGGGCGTTTGCCTACATGGCAAAAAGATACAAATTGAAATACATCGCGGCATACAGCACATCGGCGGAAGCGGAACCTCTGCCGGAAAATATCTTTAATCTGGTTGAACAGACAAAAGAAATGGATACACCTTATATTTTTTACGAAGATTTTATCGCGCCGCGCCTGGCAAAAACCATCGCTGGGGAAACCGGCGCCGAATTGCTCAAGCTCAGTAACGGCCACGATATAAGCAAAAATGATATTAAGAAAGGCGTTACCTTTCTAAATCTGATGGAAGAAAATCTGTTGAATCTGCAAAAAGGTCTGTCATGCCCCCAACCATAATCAGCACACAAAATCTTACTTACAGCTACAATTCCACCCGGGCAATCAGCGACATTTCTTTTGGACTGGAGAAAGGTGATTATCTGGGCATTGTGGGTCCCAACGGTTCGGGCAAAAGCACTCTGGTAAAAAATATTCTGGGAATTTTACCGCCGCTCTCTGGCAGTATTTATCTTTTCGGTCAGCCCCAAAACGAATTCCGCCAGTGGGAAAAAATAGGTTATCTGCCGCAGAAGCTCAGCGCGCTCAACGCGCAATTTCCCGGATCGGTCAGTGAAATCACGGCAATGGGACTAAAAAAGAGAAAATCGCCCGAAATTAAAAACGCGCTCGATATGATGGGAATCGCGCATTTGTCTTCCAGGCTGATCGGCGAACTTTCCTACGGCGAACAGCAAAGAGTTATGCTGGCGCGCGCGCTGGTCAGCCAGCCGGATTTGCTTATCTTTGACGAACCGACCACCGCGCTTGATCCGGAAACCAGAGATATCTTTTATTCCCTTACCGAAAAATTAAACAAAACCAACAAAACGACAATTATTCTTGTGACGCATGATATAGGAATCATCGGCCAATACGCCCGCCGCCTTCTTTATATGGATAAAAAAGTTCTTTTTACCGGGACGTTTGAAGAATTCTGCGCTTCCAGTGAGATGACGGGATTTTTCGGGTTGGGAAGCCAGCACATAATCTGCCATCAGCATAACGGTTTGGAGAAGATTAATTAATGTTAATCGCGGATATTCTCAGCTACGAATTTGTTCAACGCGCCCTGCTCACCGGAGTGCTGATCGCCGCTGCCTGCTCCATTTTAGGAGTTTTTCTCGTTCTACGAAGGTTGTCTTTGATTGGCGACGGACTCGCTCATGTTACCTTCGGCAGTGTGGCTATTGTTCTGCTTATCGGCTTTAGCCCTTTGTATGTAACGCTTGCCGCTTTGCCTCTGGTTGTAGTTTCCTCTATGGCTATCCTTCACTTAACCCGCTCCCGGCGCATTCACGGCGACGCGGCTATCGGTATTGTATCATCCATCGGCATCGCCCTGGGCGTGATTATGGCCAGCTTATCCGGAGGCTATAACGCCGATTTGTTGAGCTATCTTTTTGGCAATATTCTCACGGCAACACAAACGGAGCTTATTTTATCTTTTATTATTTTCACCGCCGTTATCCTGTTTGTGGTCTTTTTTTATCGTGACCTTTTTACCGTCACTTTTGACGAAGAACTGGCCAAGAGCATGGGCGTCAAAACAAACCGCGTGAATTTAATACTTATGATTCTGACCGCCGCGGCCGTTGTTTCCGCGATGAAAATCGCCGGCATTATGCTTGTTTCGGCGCTGCTGATTCTACCTGCCGTCGCGGCATTGCAGTTTTCTTTAAGTTTCAAATCAACCATTATCGCCTCTGTCATTTTTTCTGTCATATCAGTAATCGGCGGCATGCTTTTTTCTTTTACTTTTAATCTGCCCACCGGAGGAACTATAGTAATTTTTAACGCCGTTTTTTTAGCTATTGTCCTTTTTGCTAAAAAAATGCTACAGACATAGAGGTAAAAAAATGAAAACGCTAAAGTTTATTTTTTCACGCCCCAATATACTATTCGCTTTGTCACTGCTGGCTGGTTTTCTTTTTCCTCAGGCGGTATCAATAAGCGTGTTTTTAATTCTTCCCGCCCTGATGCTGATAATGACCATTACTCCGCTCAAAATTCCAAGCGGTTTTTTCCGCCGCCCCAAGAAGCTGATCCCGCCGGCTATTTACGGAGGTCTCGTGAATTATTTACTGCTGTGTAACCTTATTATTTTTTCCGGTATTATTTTTACCCGGGAGGAAGGTTTTTTACTCGGCATGGTTCTGGTTGCCGCGGTACCACCCGCGGTTAGCATGCTTTCTTTGAACAAATTGCTGCGCGGCGATTCAAGTTTTTCCCTGGCCGGTTTCGCGGGAGCATATATAGGCGCGCTGGCAATTATTCCGCTTATCGGATTGGGCTTTCTTAAATATATCGAATTAAACTATTGGTTCATTTTACTGATTGTCTTGTCGCTTATTTTGCTTCCTCTTATTCTTTCCAGAATTATCGTGGAAAAAGAATGGGATAAAATGATTGAACCGCGCGAAGGTTTAATCACAGATTGCTGCTTTTTTATTGTTTTTTATTCTATAGCCGCGCAATGCAGCAATTTAATCAGCGACTGGTCTTACGATATGTCTGTAATTCCCATCATCGCCGCGGTAATCCTGCCCGCAACTTATTTCGCCATAAAAAAAATCGGCATGGCTATCAACGCCACTGAAAGTAAAATTACATCCGCGATTCTCTTGGGAACTTTAAAAAATTACGGCCTTGCCGGAGGCATAGCAATTTTGCTGTTTCCGACTCAACCCGCTTCCGCTTTTGCCGCGCTAGCTTTTGCGGCCGTCAATATTATTTACACAAATTGGCTCAGCTACCCCAGAGTTGCTGCCGGTAAAAAAACAGGAAATAAAAAAGCATAACTTTTATAGGTTGGCCATTAACATGCCGCACAGGCGGGATCAATTCGGCTAACGCTTCAAACTTCACTTCGTTTGTTTTGGGGCGAGTCTCATTGACAAAACGAAATAGAAGATTATACTCTTATCATAACAAAGAAAGGAGAATTAAAAATGGCTATAACTTTACCTCAATTGCCTTTTGAAAAGGACGCTTTGGCACCCTACATCAGCGCCAACACTCTGGATTTCCACTACGGCAAGCACCACAAAGCATATGTTGACAACTTAAATAAATTAATCGAAGGAACGGAGCTCGCGGCTAAATCCCTGGAAGAAATTATCATAATTGCCGCCAAGGATTCTGCTAAAGCAGGTATTTTCAATAATGCCGCCCAGGTCTGGAATCATTCTTTCTACTGGCAATGTCTTAAAAAAGCGGGCGGGGGCGCGCCTACAGGAGCTGTCGCCGAAAAAATTAAAGCCACCTGGGGAAACTTTGAGAAATTTGCCGATGATCTGAAAAACGCGGGCATTACGCAATTCGGCAGCGGCTGGGCTTGGCTGATTTCAGAAGGAAATGAACTGAAAATTACCAAAACGGCCAATGCCGATACGCCTATCGCTCATGGCCAAAAACCGCTTTTAACTATCGACGTTTGGGAACACGCGTATTATCTCGATTATCAAAACCGCCGTCCTGATTATCTTTCCGCGGTTATTCAAAATCTGATAAATTGGGATTTTGTAAATGCTAATCTGGGTTAATTAAAACAAACCGTAAAAACACAAAAGGGGACTTGGTTCAAGTCCCCTTTTTGTATTTCCTATAAAAAGAAAGGAGGAGTTATTTTCCTTTGTCAACCATGTCTTTTAATTCTTTTCCTACTTTAAAAAACGGCAACTTTTTTGGCTCTACCTGGATTTTATCGCCGGTCTTCGGATTTCTTCCGGTGTAAGAGCCGTATTTTTTTACAACAAAGCTGCCGAAACCCCTGATTTCAATGCGACCACCATTTCTCAGCTCGTCCGTAAACCCTTTAAAAACAAGGTTTATGACATCTATGGCCTTTTTCTCGGTTAAGTTGAGCTTATTGCTCAAAGCTTCAATCAGATCAGATTTGTTCATAACCCCTCCTTAAAGATGTTTACTAAATATACCGCTGAATGGTTTTATATGGTTATTTACATACCGTTGAAGTTATTATCTATTTAACCCGCAATGTCAAGAAAATTTTCTTTTTTTTCTCACGGCCAAATCAAGTAAATTATCGATTTCTTTAGCTGTCAAATTGCGCCAGAAGCCTTCCTTAAGCGAACCAATACTGACCGGGCCGACAGATTGCCGCTGCAGCCGGCTGACGCGCCTTCCCAGAGCTTCAAAACCTCTTCTAATTATTCTATTTTTTCCCTCGCGCAAAGTTAATTGCAGCCAGCAGCTTCTATCATTAAACTTTTCCAGACGGACTTGTTCCGGCCGGAAAACCCCGTCAGGTAAACTGATTCCCTCGTTTAGTTTTTTGAATTCTTCTTTGGTGAGGCGTCCCTGAATTTTGACACGGTAAACTTTTGGTATTTGAAAGCGCGGATGCTGAATTTTCTGAGCAAAATCGCCGTCGTTTGTTAAAAGCAGGATCCCTGCAGAATCGTAATCGAGCCTGCCTACAGGATATACCCTTTCCGGCACATCGGAAAGCAAATCTACTATGGTCGGCCTTTTTTGGGGGTCGGAAAGAGTTGTGACAAACCCCGCCGGTTTGTTGAGCGCTATATATAAATTTGTTTTTTCTGCAAAGATAACATTTCCGTCAACTCTGATTACGTCTTTATCGCTATCAGCCTTCACTCCCAGTTCTTTAACCACGACTCCGTTGACGCTTACTCTTCCCGCCGTAATCATCTCTTCCGCGTGGCGTCTTGAAGCGATGCCCGCCGCGGAAATAATTTTTTGTAAACGTTCTTTCATTAACCGGATATTTCTTCGGGTGGTTTATCGTCGCCGGCGTCCGTTTCAGTTTCTGCTTTTTCTTCCGTCTCTGCGTTCATGTCAGGTGGCGATTCTATTTTTGATTCCGCCTCCACTCTATTTCCTGTATCTGCTTCTTTTTTTTCTTGCGCGCTTACTTGCGCGTTATCGTCGGCCTCTGTTTCCTCTTTTATTTCCGCGTCCACATTTATGTCATCTCTCGAATCCGCGTTAGGGTCAGCGTCCGGTTTCGATACATCATCGGCTTCCGCATCTTCATCCACATCCACAGGAACAAGATTTTCGGCGGGCTCATTGAGCTCTTTCAGCTCGCGCATAGTGGGCAGTTCAGCGAGATCTTTAAGGTTAAACACTTCCAGAAATTTCTTTGTGGTGCCGTAAATTATCGGCTTACCGGGCACGTCTTTACGCCCGACAATGCGCATTAATTTCTTTTCCAACAATACCTTGATCGCGTGCCCCGCGTCCACGCCGCGGATGCTTTCAATTTCAGATTTCACCAGCGGCTGACGGTAAGCGACAATAGCCAGTGTTTCCAAAGCGGACGCGGACAAGGAAGGAGGCTTTGTGCCTTTGAGTTTTTTTATCCACTGACTCCATTCGGGACGCGTGCGAAACTGAAAACCTCCGGCGACTTCCTGCAGGCAAATTCCGCCGGCGCGCTCGTTATATTCCGCCATAAGTTCTTCCAGAAGTTTTCTCGCTTCACCTTTTTCCAGCTCCGGTAAAACAGCGCAAATTTTTTCCAGTCCCAGCGGCGCTTCAGACGCTAAAATCAGCGCCTCTATGATTGCTTTCATGTTATCCATTTAATACTCCACAGCCGGAAATATCCGGATTACTCCAAAGGCCGACGCCTGGTAAGCCTTGATCATGCGCAGCTTGATCAATTCCAAAAGCGCCAGAAAAGTATAAACTATACGACGGCGTGATTTAATCTCCCCCAGCAATTCGTCAAAAGTCAGATTTTTTTCAATGAAGAGCTTATCCATGATTTCATTTATTATATCAGTGACTGAGAGCTTTTCCAGATCGATTTCCATAAGTTCCTTTTTGTCGATGCGCGAAACAAGTTTATGGAAAGCTTCAATCAGCTCAAAAATGCTCACCTCGATAAGTTCATCTTCATCCGGCGGCGCTTTTTCGATTTCCTCCGGCGAAAAAGCCGCGCGGGTAAACACATCGCGCTCCAGAATCGGCCTTTGTGACAGATTTTCCGCGGCTTCCTTGAACGCCTTATATTCCAGCAGCTGCCGCACCAGCTCCGCGCGCGGATCTTCTTCCTCTTCTTCCGGTTCTTCCGGCTCAGGAAGAAGCATTCTTGATTTAATATGAATCAAGGTTGAAGCCATGACCAGATATTCGCCGGCCAAATCGAGATTGAGCGATTTAATCATTTTAAGATACTGCAGATACTGCTCGACAATCAGAGAAACGGGAATATTATAAATATCTATTTCATTTTTTTTAATAAGATATAAAAGAAGGTCAAGCGGACCTTCAAAAATATCCAATTTAATAGCGTAATCTGTTACAGGTTGTTCTTCATTCATACGCATAAAGCCAAACTCAGATTTTAACCGCTTCTCGTACTTCTTCCATGGTTTTACGAGCTACCTTTGCCGCCCTTTTGTTGCCTTCGTCGATGATTTCTTTGATTTCCGCAAGATGATGCACATAGTAATCAATCCTCTCGTGAATCGGCTTCATAACTTCCGCGACGCGGGCGGCGAGCATCTTTTTGCAATCCGTGCAGCCGATGGCCGCCTTGCGGCAGTCGGCATCTATTTGTTTAACCTTATCCTGCGGCGTATACAATCCGTGAAAAGTAAAAACATTGCATATCCCCGGATCGCCCGGATCTGTTTTCTTCACGCGCTGCGGGTCAGTGAACATAGCGGAAATTTTCTGCTGCAACGCTTTTCCGGTATCGCTTATGTAAATGGAGTTTTCGTATGATTTGCTCATCTTTCTTCCATCAATGCCCAGAAGCTTGGTAACACCCGCCAAAAGCGGCTCAGGAATCGGGAAAACTTCTTTGTAAAGATAATTAAAGCGCCTGGCAATTTCCCTGGTAAGCTCTACGTGAGGCAGCTGATCAACACCTACCGGAACACCATAAGCTTTATACATTATAATATCCGCAGCCTGCAAAACCGGGTAACCTAAAAAACCGAAAGTTGACAAATCTTTATTGGACAACTCTGCTTTCATTTCCTTGTAAGTTGGATTTCTCTCCAGCCAGGCCAGCGGTGTAATCATGGAAAGCAGCAAAAACAGCTCGGCATGTTCCTTAACCACGGACTGCACAAAAAGCGTGCTTTTTTTCGGATCAAGACCCGCGGCAAGCCAGTCGATTACCATGGAAGTTATATTATCTCTGATCCCTTCCGTGGAACTATATTCGCTGGTAAAAGCGTGCCAATCAGCGACAAAATAAAAACATTCGTATTTGCCGCTGTTCTGTAAGTCAATCCAATTTGCCAAGGCGCCGTGCAAATTTCCCAAATGCAGCTTACCTGTGGGGCGCATCCCGCTAAGAATTCTTTTTAAAGCCAAAATTGAAACTCCTTTTAAAATATCATATAAACGCGTTAAGGCCTCCCATTAATTCTTATGTAATGCGGAGGCCCCTGGCAAATGATTTCTTAAAATATATTACTATTTTACTTTATCCGCTAATTCCTTGCCGGCCTTAAACTTAACAACCTTCTTGGCGGGAATTTTTATTGTGGTTCCTGTTTTGGGATTTCTGCCTTCTCTCGCTTTTCTTTTAGAAACAGAAAAAGTGCCGAAACCAACCAGGGCAACCTTTCCGCCTTTCTTCATTTCTTTGGTGACCGCGCCTACGTAAGCGTCAAGCGCTAAGGCCGCTGCCGCTTTCGTAATATCCGCCCCCGAAGCCATCGCCTCGATCAATTCCGCCTTTGTCATTACTTATATGCCCCCTTAAAATATAAAAACATTAATATGATTTTCCGAAACTGCTACCCGAAGCTATCAATCAAGAAGCGTTACTCTAATCTTTAATTAACAAATATTACAAGTGATAATTTTGATCTTAATCTCGTAAAATTCAGCCTGGCCAAGAGCTTAATTGGATGTTTTTTGCAAACTGGGGCTACGCCTAACATATTAAAAAATAACAAGCAAGAAATAATTTTTTCCGCGGAAAATAACCTTTAAACTTACTTTTTTTTGCTTAAAAACTATTCCGCAATTGATGCAAAAAGAGGTTGATTGGGACATGCCGCTTTGATAAT
>JBFYYA010000121.1:0-13142 GCA_041310245.1 Syntrophaceae bacterium
TGCGGGGTATTGGGCACTATTAATTACCGCTACAAAGATAAAACATTTCCCGCTCCGAACACGACACCCGAATCATACGAAATGCACAAAATTCTGCGCGAAATGAGCGATGAAGGAATCACCCACGTTATTGCCGAGGTTTCTTCTCACGCTATTGATTTGCGAAGGGTGGATTCCTGCGATTTTGACATCGGCATTTTTACCAATTTGACCCCTGAACATCTTGATTATCACGTTACCATGGAAAATTATTTTCAGGCGAAAAAAAGGTTTTTTTCCGAAGTATTGCCGCAAAGCAAAAAAAATATTACTAATAAGATGATAATCAATGGTGACGAGGAGTGGGGGCAAAGAATACTGAAAGAAGTATTCTTGCCTTCGATTAATTACGGCACCGATAGTAAAAATGATGTTAGGGCGATTAATTATGATTTATCGCTCGCGGGAATTAAATCTCAAATCGATCTGGCGGGAGAAGAAATAACGATAAAATCGGAGCTTATCGGTAAGTTCAACCTGCAAAACATCCTGGCCGCCATGGCCGGCGCAAAAGCGCTGGGAATATCTTCTGGGGAAATCAAGCTCGGGATTGAGAAATTAAAGCGCATTCCCGGGCGTTTGGAAAAAATTGAATCCTCTCTGGGCATCAGCGTTTTTGTCGATTACGCGCACAAGGCGGACGCCCTGCAGCAGGTTTTGGAAAACCTTGTTCAATTCCGGAAGAAGCGCCTGATCACAGTTTTTGGCTGCGGCGGGAACAGAGACCGCGGCAAAAGACCGCTTATGGGAAATACGGCTACCAGTTACAGCGACCTGACGATTGTTACTTCTGATAATCCACGCAAGGAAGATCCGCTGGCGATTATTAACGAGATAGAAGCGGGAATCGATAAGCAAAAAGTAAAAAAAATGATTGCCCATAGTTCGCTAAACGGCGATGCCGTTCACGCTTATATGATTGTGCCGGAAAGAAGAGACGCGATCGCGACGGCAATTCACCTGGCGCAGAAAGACGATATTATTCTAATCGCGGGGAAGGGTCATGAAAATTACCAGATTGTGGGAACAAAGAAGCATTCCTTTGATGACCGGATTATTGCCGAGGAAGCACTGAACTTGAGGGGTAATGAATAGATGAGAGATGCGTCCCCCAGATTAGCGCTTAAAGAAATGCTTGACGCGGTCAAAGGCACTTTACTTACCGGCACGCCGGATGTTATTTTTTCTGGCATCTGCACGGATTCGCGTCAGCTGAAAGAGGGAAATTTATTTGTCGCGCTCAAAGGAGATAATTATGACGGACACGATTATTGCGCAAAAGCTTTAGAACTTGGCGCGGCCGGAATAATTATAAGCGATGAGAGTAAAATCGATGTAAGCAAAATAAAAAATAACGGCGCTGTGATAAAAGTTACTGATACATTAGAGGCGATAGGAGATCTGGCGCATTATTGGAGAAATAAATTTTTGATACCTGTAATCGGACTCACAGGGTCATCAGGTAAGACAACAACAAAAGAAATAATGGCGGCTATTATTGGCCGCCAAAAAAATATCTTAAAGACGGAAGGCAATCTGAATAATCTGATCGGTTTGCCCATGACCATCTTTCAGCTTACTAATGATCATGAGGTGGCAATTTTGGAGATGGGGACAAATACGCCCGGTGAGATAAAGAGGCTGACACAAATTGCGGCGCCGGATATCGGCGTGATAACAAACATCGGCCCCGCCCATCTGGCGGGTTTCGGCTCCATTGAGGGAGTGAGAAAAGAAAAAGGCGATTTGTTCGCGCATATGAATAAAAACGGCATAGCAGTTGTTAATATGGATGACGAGAATATAAACGTGATTGTTGAATCATGGAGAGGCCAACGCATCAGCTTTGGAATGAGCCCGAGCGCTGATGTTTGCGTGAAAAAAATTGACAAGATCGGACCTAAAGGGATGCGCTTTCAACTGATGATCGCGGGCAGGGAATATAAGGCGGAAACAAAAATTGCCGGTATGCAAAGCGTTGTCTATAACGCGATGGCCGCGGTTGCCGTCGCGCAAGCGTTAGGGATCAGGCATGAAACAATATTGGAGGGGCTCGCTTCTTTTCAGCCCGTTGCCGGACGCATGGAAATAATCAAGCTAAAAAACGGCGCGTATCTGATCAATGATTCTTACAACGCTAATCCGGCGTCAACGCGCGAGGCGCTGATGACGCTCAAAGAGCTCAAAAACAATCACAATAGTTACGCTTTTCTGGGCGATATGCTGGAGCTGGGTGAAGAGGCTCGTGAGATGCACAGAAAAGTAGGAATGCTCGCGGCGGTTACGGGAGTGAATACCCTTTTTCTGCGGGGAGATTTTTCCGATGCCACTGCCGTCGGCGCGACGGAAGGCGGCATGTCATCCGATAAAATTAAATATTTATCAGATATTAAAAGCGATCTTCTGCCCATAAAAGAAAATTTAAAAAAGGGCGATTGGATTTTAGTCAAAGGCTCGCGGCGCATGAAAATGGAAAAAATAGTTGAACAAATATGCGGTGATTTCGGATGCGAATGAACAGGAATAATTACGAACAGGGAGTGAATAAGAAGTGATTTACGAATTTTTATATCCGTTACATACAGTTTTTTCATTTTTTAATGTCTTTCGGTACATTACGTTTCGGACGATATTTGCGTCAATCACCGCTTTGGTGATTTGTCTTTTTGTCGGTCCCTGGCTGATTCGCAAACTGCAAAGCTTGCAGATAGGACAGCATATCAGGGAAGACGGGCCGCAGAGCCATTTGTCTAAAAAAGGCACTCCCACCATGGGGGGCATATTGATTATTATTGCCGTTGTTATTTCCACTTTTCTTTGGGGGAATTTAACCGTCAATTATATCTGGTTGGTACTTCTGGTCACGGTAGGTTATGGATTAATAGGTTTTGCCGATGATTATCAGAAACTCACCGGAAGCAGCTCTAAGGGTATATCAGGGAAAACAAGGCTGGCGTTTGAAATTGTCATCGCTTTGTTTGTCAGCATAGTTATATATTTTAAACCCGGATTCAATTCTCAGATAGCCATTCCTTTTTTTAAAACAGTTCTGCCTAACCTTGGCTGGGGTTATATCCTTCTGGCAACCTTTATAATTGTCGGAACGGCCAATGCCGTAAATCTAACCGATGGACTGGACGGATTAGCTATAGGCCCCGCGACAATCTGTTTTGCCACGTTTGTTCTATTCGCATATTTTTCCGGCAACGTGAAAGTTGCCACATACCTGCAAATACCGTACGTGACCGGATCCGGTGAATTAGCTGTTTTCTGCGGGGCGATGGTCGGCGCCGCGCTTGGTTTTTTATGGTTCAATTCTTATCCCGCGGAAGTATTTATGGGAGATGTAGGCTCGTTATCTTTGGGCGGCGCTTTGGGAACATTGGCCATTATAACCAAGCAGGAAATACTCTTGGCGATTGTCGGCGGTATTTTTGTCGTGGAGACTTTTTCCGTAATATTTCAGGTCGGATATTTTAAAATTACAAACGGTAAAAGAATTTTTCGCATGGCCCCGCTGCATCACCATTTTGAACTGAAAGGCTGGGCGGAGCCAAAGGTAATTGTTCGTTTTTGGATAATTTCTATTTTGCTTGCTCTATTAGCAATAAGCACTTTGAAGCTGCGTTAGAGGCAATATGGATTTAAAAGGTAAAAAAATTGTTGTTCTTGGTGTCGGCAAAACGGGAATTGCCACGGCAAAGTTTCTGGGTAAACAGGGAGCGCAAGTGGCGGTTACTGATGAAAAGCCTTTTGACTCCTGGGGAACAGAGTTCGAAAGTATCGCGCGTGAAAAATGGATCGAGAAGGGGATTTACAATCCGGAAATTCTTGATGGAGCAAGCATGGTTATACCGTCTCCCGGAGTTCCCCCTAAAAATATAATATTACAAGCGGCAGTAGAAAAGAAAATAGCCGTAATCAGTGAAATAGAACTGGCGCATCATTTTTTCAAAACACCGGTAATCGCCGTTACCGGAACCAACGGTAAGACGACAACAACAACACTGTTGGGAGAAATATTGAAAGGAGCAGGTAAAAAAATATTTGTGGGAGGTAATATCGGCAATCCTTTGATTGAATACGCGCAGGGCTCGGCGAAGGATGAGTATGTTGTTGCAGAAATAAGCAGTTTTCAGCTTCAGTGGGTGGACAAGTTTCACCCCTTTATTTCAATTTTGTTGAATATAACCAGTGATCACACGGATTACCATAGTTCTTTCGCGGAATATGTAAAAGTCAAAAGAAGGATATTTGAAAATCAGACTGAAAATGATTTCGCGATTATGAATGCCGATGACGGCTCGCAAAAAGAATTGGCGAAACACATTCGAGCGAAGATTATTTCTTTTAGTTCGAAGCGTGAATTGAAAGAGGGAATTTATCTTGAAAAACAAAGGATAATTTTTCGAACGGCAGAATTTGGTCAAGAATCATATCCCGTATCGATGATTAAAATCCCCGGATTGCACAATGTGGAAAATGTGATGGCCGCGATTGTGGCAGCGCGCCTTTGCGGCGCTGACCGGCGCAGCGTTAAGTCTTGCGTGTCAGAATTTCACGGTTTGCCGCATCGCATAGAATTCGCCGGCGAGAAAAATTCAATAAAATTTTATGATGATTCCAAAGGAACTAATGTTGGCGCTGTTGTGCGCGCGCTGGAAACTTTTTCTCAACCCGTCGTTTTGCTTTTGGGCGGCCGTGATAAAGAAGGTGATTTTGAAACCCTGCAATCCATAATTCCCGAAAAAACAAAACGGGTAATTTTATTTGGTGAAGCTAAAGACAGGATAGCGTCATTGATCGGCAACAGTGTTGAAAAAATTAAAACGCAAAAGCTGATTGACGCCGTGGAGGCTGCTTACAAAAGTGCCGAGCCCGGTGATATTGTTTTGCTTTCTCCCGGATGCGCGAGCTTCGACGAATTCCGCGATTACAAGGAACGCGGGAATATTTTTAAACAGGCAGTGAGGAATCTTTAATGGACGCCGCGATTAAATACGAAGAAAGATCACCTGATTTAATCCTGCTTTTGGTCACGCTGGTTCTCGTTACCATAGGCACGGCGATGATTTATTCTTCAAGCTCCATTATTGCTTTGGAAAAGTTCGGTGACAGCCGTTTTTTTATCAAGAAGCAAATTGTCTTTGTTTTCTTGGGCATGGTTGTGATGGTGCTCATGACAAAGATTCCTTACGAACATCTGAAAAAACTGGCTTACCCCGGAATCTTGCTGGCGATTATTCTGCTGTCTTTGCTGTTAATCCCAGGATTGGGATTAAAGCGCGGTGGCGCTACGCGTTGGCTGAATGTCGGCGGTATTTCTTTTCAGGTGACGGAGATGGTAAAAATAGCGGTGGTCTTATTCCTCTCGCATTTTTTAGCGCGCAAAGCCACTCAGCTTAAAGATTTTAGACGAGGAGTTGTTTTTCCTCTGTTTGTCACGCTGTTGATGATTTCTCTTATTTTACTTCAGCCGGATTTCGGCGCCGCGGTCATTGTTTTTACAATATTTCTTTTTATGCTTTGCATCGCCGGCGCGCGGATAAGGCATATGCTGATGTTGTTGTTAATGTTTATACCAGCGGGTGTTGTGTTAATATTATTAAAGGGTTATAGAATGGCTCGCCTGACGGCTTTTCTGGATCCATGGAAAGACGCACACAATACCGGCTTTCAGATTATTCAATCGCTTTTGTCATTTGGTTCCGGCGGCGCTTTCGGTGTCGGCATTGGTGATGGCGTGCAGAAATTATTTTATTTACCTGAACCGCACACGGATTTTATCCTTTCTATTATCGCGGAAGAAAGCGGTTTTATCGGAGTAACAATTGTTATTGTCATGTTCGCTCTTTTTGCCGTGCGTGGCCTGATGATTTCAATAAAAGCGCCCGATTATTTTGGAACGTTACTGGCCGCGGGTTTAACTTTGGTAATCATCATTCAGGCCTTTATAAATATCGCCGGCGTGATGGGGCTCATCCCGCTGAAAGGCTTGGTTTTGCCTTTTTTGAGTTACGGTGGAACGGCATTCATGATGAGTATGATCTCCGTGGGAATATTGCTGAATATTTCTTCGCAGACAAAATGAGGCACACGCATATAATTTAGACGAGAATATTTTTCAAAAGATGGAGTTAAAAATGCGCATTGTAATAGCAGGGGGAGGAACAGGCGGTCATTTGTTTCCCGGCATAGCCATTGCTGAAGAATTTCTCAAACGAAGCTCTGAAGCGGAAGTGATATTTATCGGAACAAAAAAAGGCATTGAAGCAAGACTGCTTGAGACGCTTGGTTTTAAACTGGAAACAATCGATGTGGAAGGTCTTAAGGGAAGAGGCATAGGAGCGCTGGTGAAAGGCATTTACCAGATACCAAAAAGCTTCTGGCAGTCACGGCGCATTCTAAAGGCATTCGCGCCGAATATTGTTATTGGCGTCGGCGGTTACGCGTCCGGGCCGGCGGTTATTGCCGCGCGCTTTATGGGGATACCCACTGCTATTGCTGAACAAAATGCCGTGCCGGGGATAACAAATAAAATTTTGGGTAAAGTCGTTAAAAAAATATTTGTTACTTATAAACAGACCGAGGAGAGCTTTGACGCGCAGAAAATAATTGTCAGCGGTAATCCGGTAAGGGCGGCGTTTGCGGAAATGAAAGCAACAGAAAAAACAAAGAAAGATTACTGGCAGCTCCTTGTATTTGGCGGCTCACAGGGCGCCGAGGCTATTAACAAGGCTATGGTCAGCATGCTGCCGCGGCTGCAAAAAATAAAAAAGAGTATTCATATAATTCATCAGACTGGCCCGAAACAGGCGCAGCAAATAAAACTTGCCTATGAAAAGTATTCCATGAAGGCGCAGATTTTGCCGTTTATCGCCGACATGGTTAAAGCTTATAAAAGCGCTGATTTGATAATCTGCAGGGCGGGCGCCACATCGCTCGCGGAAATCACGGCCGCCGGTAAGGCCGCCATTTTAATTCCGTATCCTTTTGCCGCCAACGACCATCAGACAAAAAACGCGCAGGCGATGGCAGACGAGGGAGCCGCGCTGATTGTTCATGAACGCGAATTGGGAGAGGAAAAATTGTTTCAAGTGATTGACGGTTTGCTCAAAGACGATAAGAAATTAAGACAGATGGAAAAGAAATCAGCCAAACTGGGAAATGTTAAAGCGGCGTCAAAGATTGTCGACGCGTGCATTAAACTGATGGCGTGAAAATAGAGGAAAAGAAAGCACGGGATAATGATGAAAGAAAAACAAAGCGGGTTAATGCGAAAAAAAGTAAAGAAAATTCATTTTATCGGAATTGGCGGTATTGGGATGAGCGGAATTGCCGAAGTACTGCTTAATCTGGGATATGAAATCAGCGGCTCGGACGCTAATCGTTCCGACACGACAGAAAGATTGAAAAATCTGGGCGCTAAAGTATCCATAGGGCATAAAGCGAAAAACGTATTGAAGGTTGATGTTGTTGTAACATCAACGGCGGTTAAAGAAAGCAACCCGGAAGTTATTGAAGCTCACAAAAAAAATATTCCGGTAATACCGCGCGCGGAAATGCTGGCGGAGCTTCTTAAGATGAAATTTTCCATCGCTGTTTCCGGCAGTCACGGCAAAACAACAACAACATCAATGATCTCCACTATCCTGGCTAAAGGGGGGCTTGATCCCACAATTGTCATCGGCGGTAAACTGGCAAGCATTGGCAGTAACGCGAGGCTCGGTGACAGCGATATTATCGTGGCCGAAGCGGATGAAAGCGACGGCTCATTTTTAAAATTATCTCCTACAATCGCCATCATAACTAATATTGACCGCGAGCATCTGGATTATTATTCGGGGATCGAAGAAATAAAGGACGCATTTCTCAAATTCGCCAACATTGTTCCGTTTTACGGCAGCACTATTTTGTGCGGCGACAACGAAAATGTACGTGAAATATTGCCGCTGATAAAACGTAAAACAATGACTTACGGCATAAAGTACCCCGCGGATTACACGGCAAAAGATACCAAATTATTAGTTAATAAAACAAAGTATAAACTCTATTACAAAGGGGATAAGCTGGGAATAGTTGAGTTGAATGTTCCCGGCATGTTTAATGTTTATAACTCTATGGCGGCAGTGGCGGCTTGTCGTGAATTAAATCTAAGCATGGAGACGATCACAAGCGGGCTTATGGACTTTTACGGCGTGCATAGAAGACTCGAAGTAAAAGGAACAGCTTCAGACATTACTGTGGTCGACGATTACGGCCATCATCCAACGGAAATAAAAGAAACGCTTGCCGCTGCCCGCCAGGTTTGGAAAAAAAGATTAGTCGTTGTCTTTCAGCCGCATCGTTATACGCGGACCAAAGCGCTTTTTGATGAATTCACCCAAGCGTTTACGGACGCGGACGTTCTGATTATCAACGATATTTATCCGGCCAGTGAAGAGCCGATTCCCGGAATTAATTCCGCCGCGTTATGGGCGGCGATAAGAGAAAAAGGCCACGCAAACGTTGAATATATAGCGGGCGAGAAAGAAACCATTAAGTATCTTATGAACACCTTAAAACCCAAAGATACGGTTATTACTTTAGGCGCCGGTAACGTTTATAAAACCGGCGAAGCGCTTTTAAATAAATTGGCGGGTAAAGAAAGAAAAAAATAATGGCGGTCGAAAATAATATTAAAGAAACGCTGAAAGATATTACTTCGGCAAAAATATTGTACGACGAGCCCATGTCGCGCCACGCTTCGCTGTGCGTGGGAGGAAAAGCCGATGCCCTTGTTATGATAGAAAATGAGGAGCAGTTGATTGGGATTGTAAAGAGGCTTATAGCCAAAAAGAGCGACTATTTGCCCACGGGGAATTTAACAAATATTATTGTGCGCGATGGCGGTTATCGCGGAGCAATACTGCTGATGAAAGGATTGAAAAAAACAAATCATCAATATTCGCCCGAAAGCGGAAACATCATATCCGCTCAGGCCGGAGCTTCACTGTCCGCCGTTGTCAGTCTGGCGTTAGCCCAAGAGCTTTCCGGTATGGAGTTTTGCGCGGGGATTCCCGGATCAGTAGGCGGCGCGGTGTGGATGAACGCGGGAGCATATGGGAAAGAAATAAAGGATGTCGTAGAAAACGTATATCTTCTGGACGCCAGTGGCGAAAAAAAAGAAATGCGACGGGAGGAAATAAACTTCGAATACAGGAAAACAGAATTGCCTCCGCTAGCAATTGTTTTAGGCGCAAGCTTTAAGCTGGAAAAAGGAAATTCGGAAGAAATAAAAAAACGCATAACGGAAATAATGAAATGGCGTCAGGAAAAACACCCTCTCGAATATCCAAACGCCGGGTCGATATTTAAAAATATTACTGGCCAACCGGCAGGAAGAATTATTGAAGAAATGGGAATGAAGGGAGAAAGTATTGGCGGCGCGCGAATTTCGCCAAAACACGCGAACTTTATCGTCAACACAGGAAAAGCCACGGCGTCAGAAGTTTTGCAGCTGATTTCTCTGGTTCAGAAAAAAGCACGCGCAGAAAAAGGGATAAACCTGGAAACAGAAGTTGTAATTATCGGAGACGAATAATGCCTTCGAATGTAAAGAAACGTTATGAAGCAAAAAGGTATCGCATGGTTCGCAGATTCGGCGAAGTGGCCGGTGATTTTTTCCGTGCTTTCTGCGTGCTGTTTTGCGCTGCCGCGCTTACCTGCGCGTTTATTTATGTTTACAGTTATCTCTTGAGCTCTCCTTATTTCGCGATTAGAGAAACATCAGTGCGCGGGCTGAATGAACTGACGGAAAAAGACATTCTTACGCTGGCAGATGTAAAATCGGCGCAGAATCTTTTGTCGGTAAACAAGACGGCGATAGAAAAAAGAGTGGGAGATAACCCCTGGGTAAAAAACATTTACGTGGGCAGAGAGCTGCCCGACAGGCTTGTGCTGGAATTGAAGGAGAGGCAGCCTTTGGCGCTGCTCAAGAATAAAAACGATTTTTATTTGGTCGATACGGAAGGCAGCTTGTTTAAAAAAATAAATCAGGATGATGAAGTTGACCTTCCGGTGATTACGGGAGTTGATAAAGAGGAAAAAACTAAACAGACTTTTTTTTACAGTGCTCTCGATCTTCTGAAGATGCTGCAGGGCAATCGTAAGTATTCGTATTTAGGGACGATTTCGGAAGTTAATGTTGATGAATTATTCGGTTTATCGGTGCTCACGGAAAGAGGGCTTTATCTTAAGCTGGGTACGGACGGGTTTGAAGATAAACTGGGAAATTTAAAAGCCGTCATGGCTGATCTGGAAAAAAAAGGAATGGCAAAAGGGTTGCTGTGCATAGATTTAGGAGATGCTTCAAAAATCACGGTTCAGCGGAAAAATATAGTTGTTAACGGCCAAGGGGAAAATAAGGGCAAGCGTTATCGGATATAATATTTTAAAATAAGAACGAGGAGAAAAGGTGATGGGTAGAAAAAATGATGTGCTGGTCGGGCTTGATATTGGAACCACCAAAACTACGGCAATTGTCGGAGAAGTTACTGATACAGGCATTGATATCATCGGCATTGGAACATCACCGGCAAAAGAAATGAGAAAAGGCGCCGTGGTTAACATAGATAACATGGTGGAATCGATTAAAACCGCGGTGGAAGAGGCGGAGCACATGTCCGGCTGCCATATTAATTCCGTATATGTGGGCATTGCCGGCAATCATGTAAAGGGCCAAAATTCACTGGGCATAGTTTCCATCAAAGGAAGAGAAGTTGATGAAGATGATGTGCAGCGGGCGATTGAAGCTTCCCGCGCCATCGCTGTTCCTGTGGACAGGGAAATCATGCACATTCTTCCACAAAATTATGTCGTTGACGGGCAGGATGGCATTAAAGACCCGAAAGGAATGTCCGGCGTGCGCCTGGAAGCCAAAGTGCATATTGTGACCGCCTCTTCGTCCGCTATTCAGAATATCATAAAATCCGTCAGCCGCGTAGGTTTGGATATTGACGATATCGTGATGGAACAATTGGCAGCCTCTGAAGCGCTGCTGAGTTCCGATGAGAAAGATTTAGGCGTTGCCGTCATTGATATCGGGGGAGCTCACACGGGCATCTCAATTTTTTCCGAAGGGTGCATTAAGCACACGGCGATACTTCCGCTGGGCGGGAATTATGTCACCTCCGATATCGCTACGGGATTGCGCACGCCTTTAAGTGAAGCGGAAAGTATAAAAATAAAATACGGGTGCGCTATGACCGCGCTTATTCCCAAGGAGGAAACAATACAGGTTCCCAGTGTGGGCGGACGTGAAGACCGCGAAGTTTCCCGCCAGATATTGGGAAGGATTATCGAACCGAGGATAGAAGAGATATTGAGTTTCGCTTTCAAGGAGATTGTTCGCGCCGGGTTCGAAGATATGCTGGCGGCCGGCGTTGTTCTAAGCGGCGGCACATCCTTGATGCCCGGAATTGTCGAATTAGCGGAGCAGGTTTTTGACATGCCGGCGCGGAGGGGAAATCCGGACGGCGTGGGCGGTCTGGCTGATGTTGTGAATTCTCCGGCGCACGCGGTTGGCGTCGGATTGATAGCTTACGGAAGCAAACACTTAGAAGGGGAATCTGTCTATGGCAGAAAAATCGGCATCGTGGGCAGAATCTCAAGGTCGATAAAAAAATTTATTTCAGAATTTTTTTGAAAGGAAGGGATGACTATGTTTGAATTAAAAGAAGTATGTAACGAGAATTCGGCAAAAATCAAGGTGGTAGGAGTGGGTGGAGGCGGCGGGAACGCTGTCAACACGATGATTTCGTATCAGTTGCGCGGGGTTGATTTTATCAACGCCAATACAGACGCGCAGGCGCTGGGTGTTTCTCCCGCGCCGGTAAAAATTCAACTGGGAATGGAAATAACAAAAGGCCTGGGTGCCGGTTCCAATCCGGAAATCGGCAGGCAGGCGGCACTGGAGTCACGCGATGAAATATGGCCTTACCTGGAAGTCGCGGATATGATTTTCATCACTGCCGGCCTGGGTGGAGGCACAGGAACGGGCGCGGCGCCGATCATCGCGGAAATCGCCCGCGAATGCAGCGTTCTGACCGTTGCCGTTGTCACCAAACCGTTTCAGTTTGAAGGCAAAAAACGCAATGTTCAGGCGGAAGAAGGAATTGAACAGTTACGCGATGTTGTGGATACTCTGATTGTCGTTCCCAATCAGCGGCTTTTAAGCCTGGGCGGTCGCAGCTTGTCACTTTTGGAAGCCTTTAAAAAGGCGGACGATGTTTTGTATCAGGCCGTTAAGGGGATTTCTGATCTGATACTTGTTCCCGGCCTGATCAATCTTGATTTTGCTGATGTAAAAAATATTATGAGCAGCATGGGCATGGCGGTTATGGGAACAGGCGTGGCCGGAGGAGAAAATAGAGCGGTGGAGGCGGCGCAAAAAGCTATTTCGTCACCGCTTTTGGAAGATAATACTATCCAGGGAGCGCACGGCATACTGCTCAACATTACCGGCAGCCCGGATATGAGCCTTTATGAGGTCAATGAGGCGTCGTCACTAATTCAGGCCGAAGCGCACGAGGAAGCGAATATTATTTTCGGCACGGTTATTGATGAAACCATGAAAGATGAAATTAGAATTACCGTTATCGCCACAGGCTTTGACGATAATCTTATTAAGAAAAAAGTTACCGCGGACAATGTTACGCATCTTGCCGGATTCAAGAAAGAAGACCTGCTGACGCCGGCGTTTATACGCCAGGAAAGAACGCGTAACAAAGCTAATATTGTGACATTAGGCGTGGATGAAGGAACGGAAGAACTGGATCTTGAGATTCCGACATTTCTACGGCGTCAGGCGGATTAACGGTAGGATCGCGTAAAATATTTACGCAAGCTTATAGGCCATGATGAAAACATGGATTGGAAACTTAAGAAAAAATATAAGAGCCAGCTAGAAAAGGAGCGAGGCTATGTAAAAAAAGTTTGGGGGACATATAACACGGTTTGCCTTGCCTATCCCAATTATTACCGGGTCGGAATGGCAAATTTAGGCTTCCAGACAGTTTATAAAATATTCAACGATCGACCTTCCTTTCTTTGTGAAAGACTGT
>JBFYYA010000122.1:0-6662 GCA_041310245.1 Syntrophaceae bacterium
TGATTCCTTCATCGCTCATTTCGCGCAGAATTTTGTGCATTTCGTATGATTCGGGTGTCGTGTTCGGAGCGGGAAATGTTTTATCTTTGTAGCGGTAATTAATAGTGCCCAATACCCCGCATTTAAAACCGGCCTCTTTAAATATTGATTCCAAAAGATAGGTAATAGTTGTCTTGCCGCTGGTGCCGATAACTCCGACCAGCACCAAACCGTCAGCAGGGCTTCCAAAATAATTTTTGGCCAATATTCCCAACGAGTCGCGGCTGTTTTTGACTTTGATCGCCGTAACGGCGGGGGATAAATTCACATCGTTTTCGTAAACAATAAAACGCGCGCCTTTGGTTATCGCCTCCTGGATAAAATCATGGCCGTCATGCTGCAAGCCTTTAATTGCCACAAAAAGCGAGCCCGACACGCATTTATTCGCGCTATAACAAACAGCGGAAACACGATCATCCAGGTTTTGGGGATCATTTATAACTTCCACGCCTTTTAGCAAATGTCTCAGCTGCATTTTATCCTCAATCGTTTAACTCAAAAACAACCTTGCATACACGATTGCCCCTAAGCGCCGCGCCGGGACGCGGATACTGCTGGATAGCCCATCCGCTGCCGGATACCTTTAAATCTATTGAGTGCGCTCTGGCTTTTTTCAGAGCCTGCCTTATTGTCAGGCCGGTAAAATCAGGCATCTCTGAATCATCAGCAGAAAAATCCTGCTCGGCATAATTATTTTGTGTTGAAATCAATTGCACTTTATCGGAAACATCCGCTTTAACAACCTGAACTTTACGAATATTTGTTTCAAAGCAGTTAAGTATTTGTTCGCTGATATTTTTGAAGACCGGAGCCGCCGCCACACCGCCCCACTTATCCGTCTGCGGCTCATCTAAAACAACCAGAATGGCAACCTGCGGATCATCCGCGGGGAAAAATCCCATGAAAGACGTGCGAACTTTCTCCGAAGAATAAGTATTGCTGGAAAAATCGAATTTCTGCGCCGTCCCTGTTTTTCCGGCAACGGCAACATTAGCTATATTCGCGTTTCTTCCTGTTCCGTCATCAGAAGCGACAACTCCCGTGAGTATTTTGCTCATGCTTTTTGCCGTTCCTTCCGAGATTACCTGGCGCACGACTTCCGGCGCCTGCATTTTTACCGGATTATTTTCTTTATCGGTAAGGCCGCGGACAATATACGGCTTCATTAAAATACCGTTATTGGCAATAGCCGACATCGCGGAAATCAACTGAATTGCTGTTACGGAAATTCCCTGACCGAAAGCAATCGACACCGTGTCAACTTTTGTCCAGTTTTGCGCCGATCTCAATATTCCGGAAGATTCACCCGGCAATTCTATTCCCGTTTTCGCACCGAAACCAAAATTTTCAATGTAGCGATGATATTTTTCCCTGCCCAGCTTCTGCGCGATTTTGGCCGAACCGATATTGCTGGAATATTTTAATATGTCCTTTACAGAAAGATAACCATAGCGTTTTTTGTTAGCTTCACGAAATGTCCGGTCATTAACAATATAGGAGCCGTCTTCGCAAAATATTCTGTCTGTTTCTCTGACCGTTTTTTCCTCCAACTCCGCGGCGACTAAAAAAGGTTTAAAAGTGGAACCGGGATCAAAAACATCAGCAACAGCGCTGTTGCGCCATATGCTTGGCGAGAGCCCTTTGATATTGTTTGGGTCAAAACCTTTTTCATTGGCCAGAGCCAGAATTTCTCCCGTTTTAGGATTCATAACTATGGCGATTCCGCCTTTCGCACCGCGCAGCGTCACAGCTTCTTTCAGATGCGTTTCCACGAGATACTGAATACGGTTATCAATCGTCAATACAACGTTTAGCGCCTGCTTGTTTTCAGCCTCGTTTTTCTCAGCGCGCAAAAAAAGCTTCTTTCCTTTAGCGTCGCGCACCCAGGTCAGCCTTTCCGGTTTTTCCAGCAATACATCATCGTATTTATATTCCAACCCTTCCAGGCCGGTATTATCATCTCCGACAAATCCCAGCAGATGCGCCGCTAATTGTCCGTTGGGATAAAAACGTTTTGGTTCTTTAATTAAAAAAATCCCATCAATCGCCGCTGACTGAATTTCCGCGGCCTGCTCCGCAGAAATACGTCTGGCAAGCCAGGAGAAGTTTTTTTGTGCGGAAATTTTTTGCTGAACATTTTTTCTGTCCATATTGAGAATTTTGGCTATTTTGGCGGAAGCCGCGGCCGCGTTAGTAACCTTGGAAGGGTCAGCGCAAACGGAATCGGCCATTAGCGATATGGCCAGTTTTTCGCCGTTGCGGTCATAAATAATTCCCCGGTCCGGCTGCATTTGCAGGCTGGCCGCGTGCTGTCTCGCGGCAAGTGTTTTAAGATTTTGACCGGATAAAACCTGTAACTGAAAGGCGCGTGAAATCAGAGCGACAAACAGCACCAAAAAAACAACCAGGACACTTACAATTCTTACTTTTAACCATTTTCTCGCGTCTGCCGCCATCTCATCCTCCTGAATACTTCAAGACAATGACTTGATTACTTTCAGGGTAGGACATCTGTAATTTATTTCTGGCCAGGGTTTCAATTCTCTGCGGCGAGCGCAGCGTCGCCAGTTCCAATCTCAGTTTTTTTTGTTCTTCGAGAATTTTTTCCCTTTCACTAAGTTGCGCCGCGACATTATATTCCAGTTCGGTCATGCGGATATGAGAACCGACATAAACAAGAGCGACAAACATAAAAATTATCGCGACGGCAATAAAAGTGGAAAATTTAATTCCCGAAGAAGTTTTTTTCGCTTCCCGGAAGCGAGGCATTGTTTGTACTCCAACAGCTTGTGCCATTTCAACACCTCTGGCCCACGCGCAGCCTGGCGCTTCGCGCGCGCGGATTGGATTTTATCTCCTGCTCATCAGGCTTCAGCGCTTTCTTCGTTATCAAAGTTAGCTTAGCCTGTTTATTGCAAACGCAGTAAGGAATATCCTTCGGACACTCACAAGCTCCGCTGAGTGTTCTAAATTCATTTTTCACCATACGGTCTTCCAGTGAATGAAAAGAGATAGCACAGACTCGCCCGCCGGATTTCAGCGCGTCCGTCGCGGCGTTTAGCGCAGGCTTTATAACGCCAAGTTCATCGTTCACGGCGATTCTTATGGCCTGAAATGTTTTTGTGGCCGGATGAATTTTCCGTCCCTTGAATTTCGCGGGGATCGCCGCGGCAACAACCGAAGCCAGCTCTGTGGTTGTTTTTACGGGCGCGAGCTGCCGTTTTCTTATTATTGCCCTTGCTATTCTTGCGGCCATTCTTTCTTCCCCGTAAGACCTGATAATGTTTTCCAAATCTTTTTGTTCATAGCCGTTAACAATATCATGGGCGCTTAACTTTGCGCCGCCATCCATCCGCATATCGAGAGGAGCCTCGAAATTAAAACTAAAGCCCCTTTCGGGCGTATCCAGTTGATGGGAAGAAACACCAAAGTCAAATAAAACGCCATCAACTTTTTCTATGTCCAGTTTTTCCAGCACTCTCCCTAATTCAGAAAAATTTGCTTTTACCAAAACTTTGCGCTTTCCAAATCGCGCCAACTTCTGCTCAGCATAATGAAGCGCTTCATCGTCGCGGTCAATTCCCACTAAAAAACAATCCGAGTTTTCCAGTATCGCGCGCGCGTGCCCCGCTCCTCCCAATGTGGCGTCAACATAAACGCCTTTTTTATTTATCAAGAGCATTTCGACAACCTCTTTGACCATTACCGGCGCGTGAAAGAAGTCGTCTAGCATTTTTTATATTCCCAGGTCAGCAACGAACTCGCCAAAGCGGCCGATATCGGAACCGGCTTTTTTCATTTCATTTTCAAAACGATCTTTAGACCAAATCTCGATTACTTTAATCATGCCGGCCAAAACAATATCTTTTTCCAAACCGGCGTATTCACGCAACGCCGGAGGGATAAGCACCCTTCCCTGGCCATCCAAATTGCAATCCACCGCGCCGGACATGAAGAATCTTTGGAATTCGCGGACCTCTTTGCGTAGGATTGATTGATGCGAAATTTTTTCTTCGATGATGCGCCATTCATCATACGGAAAAACCATCAGATATCCGTCCCAATTTGTGATGACCATGCGGTTGTCATACTGCTGCGCGAAGACTTCACGAAACTTGGAAGGAAAAATGACTCTTCCTTTTTCGTCAATAGTATGATGATATTGCCCCCTAAAAACAGACACTACTATCCTCCACATCAATCCACTTTGCTCCACTATAAGCGGGCAAAATGCCTTTGTCAAGAAAAAAAACTAATTTTTTTGGATTAAATATCTTAAAATCACTAAGGAATTGGATTAAACAAAGGGGCGATAATTGGGCTCGCAAAATCCCTCAAAAAATAATTTTTAATTCGGGAAAACGCAATTAAATACAGACAACATACTATTTTTGCCTAAATAAATAGAAATTTTTGCTAAATATCTAATATTATTGATTATTATTATAATGAGCTGGCTGATCGGCGGCAGTTTGAATGCAGGAAACAACTTAAACAGCGGCTGATAATGTTTAGGGTTTAAAGCCTAAAAAGAGGGCCTAAAATAGGATAATAATCTAGTGATAACAATGGTATATATGATCAAAAATTCAAAAGGCTGAAAGATAAGTAAGGAAATGTCCATACTGCAGGTCAGAAAAATAAAAAAGACAGAGTTTTATCGTAAGCAAATAAAGTATTTAGAAACAATTCATGTGGTCGTTTAGAAAAATTATTCAGGCAATAGTGACAAAATGAGACCCCGTTTTTAGGTATTATGCCCTAATTAATTAAACGGATCAGCCCATCTTGATTTACGTATAAAGCCGCCCGCGCTTCAACGAGAAGCGCAGGGGAAATGTTTTTACTAAACTGCTCTTGTGCTTTTTCCTGATTCATGAAAATTTTTTAGTGTTATAAATATATTTTAATTCCCCTGATCATTAATTTTGGCTTCCCTCTGAAGCCGGCGAAGTTCCTTGATTGCTTCATTATGCTGTCTCATGTTTTCGGAAAAAGCGTGCGTGCCGTCATTTTTGGAGACAAAGAAAAGATATTTTACGGGCGCCGGATTAAGAACAGCTTTAATGGAAGCAAGCCCGGGATTAGAGATAGGTCCGGGAGGCAAACCATCGATCACATAAGTGTTGTAGGGAGAATTTCTTTTTAAATGACTCAGCAGAACTTTCCCTTGAAAAGCTTCCAAATCATAAACAGCGGTAGGGTCGCTCTGCAGGCGCATTCTCTTTTTCAGCCTGTTGTGGAACACGGCGGATATCAAATCTTTTTCATCGCGGTAGCCGGATTCCTTTCCGATAAGCGAGGCGAATGTAACCAGTTCATTAACGGTAAATCCCATCGCGGCGGCTTTTTCCACCATCTCCGGCGTGACTTTTTTCCAAAACTGGCTAACCATAATGGTCATAATCTGCCGCGTGCTCATGGAGCGGTTAAAAAGATATGTGTCCGGGAAAAGATACCCTTCAATAGAATCCGCCTGAATGCCCAGAGAATCCAAAAATCTTTTGTCTTTCGCCAGTTCCAAAAAAGTATCTTTATCAATCAGCCGAAAATAGTCCAGGCGGTGCGCAATATCCTTAACGGTAAAATCTTCCGGAATAGTAACAAGATATTTTTTGATATCACCGCGCATCAGTTTGTTAATCACCGCGGCCGGGGTTAGATTCAGGTTAAATTCATATTCTCCGGCGCGAATGACACGCGTTGCTCTTTTAGCCATGGCCAACAGATTGAATAAGAATTTATTTTTTACCAGCCCCGCTTCATCAAGTATTTTGGTAACCCTGAAAAAACTCGCGCCGGTTGGTATATCAACTGTCACTGCTGTATTCCGGTCGCTGATGGAACTCATTGAATAATGCATCAACAGGCCGCCAAAAACGATAACTGACACGATAAAAATTATTAAAATGTATTTTATTGTTCTAAGGATAGAATCCGGCAAAATATGTTTAACCGGTTTACTTTTATCTTTTGCCTGCGTTGATTTGCCGCCCGCGCGATTTGACGCCGGTTGAGGATTTTTTTTACCAAAAGGATTGTTCATTATTTTTTAATTTTCTCCGGGGGAATTTTTGGTCTTGCCGGAAATGGAATCAAGATATCCCTGAAGAATCAGGGTAGCGGCCAGCTTATCGACTTTATCTTTTCTTTTTTTCCAACCGAAACCGGAATTCATCAGTATTTCCTCTGCTTCCTTTGTGGACATTGTCTCCGGCCATTTGATCACCGGCAGGGAAAAGGTGTTTTCGAGCACAGCGGCAAAACGGTTTACCTTTTCACACTGAATGCCTTCCGAACCGTCAAGACGCACCGGGTATCCGATTACGATTTTCTCTATATTGTGGCGATTTATCAGGTTAGCCAGAATCTCCATATCATATTTTTTTGTTTTTCTTAATATCGTGGGCAAACCATGCGCCATGAGCCCCAGTTCATCGCAAAAGGCCAAACCCATTCTTTTCTCTCCGTAATCAATACCCAGCAAGCGCAAACGAAACACCTCGATTTGCGGCTTGTAGCAATTCCCGCCTGTATTTTCAACAATTAAATAAACACCGGATATTTATAAATACTAAATAAATTTAATGTTGTGAAAATGCCCGTTGTTTGTTACTTCATAT
>JBFYYA010000123.1:0-10709 GCA_041310245.1 Syntrophaceae bacterium
AGGATAAAAATATTTCTTGATTTAAAGCAATTCATCAATTAAATATGATTTAACTAATAAAGACAAATGGATAAAATGACTGAACCTAATTTTGCCAAAGGGGATGGCTTAATCCCCGCTATCGTCCAGGATGCCGAATCCGGCGAAGTCCTTATGCTGGCCTATATGAACAAGCCATCCTGGGAAAAGACTTTGCAGACCGGCAAGGCGACTTATTGGAGCCGATCACGCCAGACCCTCTGGATAAAAGGCGAATCTTCCGGTAATTTTCAGCTGGTCAAAAATATTTTTATCGATTGCGATAACGACACCATCTTGCTCCAGGTTGAACAAATTGGAAAAGCGGCCTGTCACACAGGTTATAAGTCCTGCTTTTATCGCAAACTGGAAGGGAAGGATTTCGTTATTGTAGGAGAAAAAATTTTTGATCCCAAGGAAGTATATAAATGAAGGTTTTAAAACTGGGAGTTCCCAAGGGTTCCCTGGAAGAAAATACCGTAGATATTTTTAAAAGGGCCGGTTGGCGTATAACGTACGACAGCCGCAGTTACTTTCCCGATATTGACGATCCGGAAATGACCTGTTCGCTTGTGCGCGCGCAGGAGATGTCGCGTTACGTCGAAGACGGAACTCTGGATTTGGGCCTTACCGGAATAGACTGGATTATGGAAAACGCTTCCGATGTCGTTGTCGTGCAGGACCTTATTTACTCCAAAGTCTCCATGCGGCAGGCGCGCTGGGTGCTGGTAGTGCGCGGCGATTCGCCGTATCAGAAAATTGAAGACATGGAAGGGAAAAAAATATCCACGGAGCTGGTTAACTTTACGAAAAAATATTTCGCCGAAAAAAATATAAATGTGCAGGTAGAATTTTCCTGGGGCGCAACCGAGGCCAAGGTTGTGGAAGGCCTGGTGGACGCGGTGGTGGAAGTAACAGAAACCGGCTCCACAATTAAAGCGAATAAGCTCAGAATTATCCACGAGCTGATGAAAACCAACACGCAGCTTATCGCCAATCGCGCCGCATGGGAAGACCCCTGGAAACGCAAGAAAATAGAGCAGATTAAAACAATGCTGATCGGCTCTTTGCAGGCTATGGGAAAAGTTGGACTGAAACTAAACGTTTCCAAAGAAAATTTGGAAAAGGTGATGTCTCTGATTCCTTCATTGAAATCGCCCACTGTATCTAGCCTCTCTTCACAGGAATGGTATGCCGTGGAATCAATTGTAAACGCAAAAGGGATGAGAGAATTAATACCTCTTCTTCTGGAAGCGGGTGCCGAAGGCATAATCGAATACCCTTTAAACAAAGTTGTTTAGGGATAAAGACACAACTATGGCAAGAAAAGCAAAAATTATCCGCAAGACAAAAGAAACGTCTATACAGCTCGAAATTGACCTGGACAAGGCTACCGGCAGCAAAATTGTCACAACAATACCTTTTTTCGATCACATGCTGGAGCTTTTGGCCAAGCACGGTTTTTTCCAGATGATTCTCAAGAGCAAGGGAGACACGCAGATTGACGATCACCATTTGGTAGAGGATTTGGGTATTTGTCTGGGCCAGGCCGTGGGAAAGGCACTGGGCAAAAAAGCCGGCATTAACCGTTATGGCTCGGCATGCGTTCCGATGGATGAATGTTTATGCCGAGTGGATTTAGATATTTCCGGCCGACCTTATTTGATTTACAATGTTAAATACGCACGCCGAAAAATCGGCGGATTCGATCCCGCTTTGGTTAAAGAATTTTTCAAGGCCTTTACGGATCACAGCGGCATAACGCTGCATATAAACCTGTTGTACGGAAGCAACAGCCACCACATAATCGAAGCGGTTTTTAAAGCTTTTGCCAAAGCGCTCAGAGGGGCTGTTGAAGTCAACAAAAAAGTTGTTGGTGCTCTTTCGACCAAAGGAACTCTCGAGAAAGCGAGGTAAAAAATTGTTAAACTATAATAGAAAAAAATTAATCCTGGCCGGCGTGTTTGCTTTCGCTGTTTTGCTGTCTTTTTCTTTTAACTCCTACTCAGCAAAACCAGAGGCGATAAACGTAAAATCAACCGTATCAATAGGCGTTATATCTTTTGAAGCGCTGATACCCGGCAAGGGGCTGGAAAGCGCTGTTATTTGCCCGCTTTGCGCCAGCGCTTACGTAACAGGAAGAATACAGGAAGGCGCGGAAAAAGTCGTCGAAGATATTTTTGTAAATAAGCTTCGTGATTTTAAAGAAGTACGCATATTACCTTCCGATAAGCTGCAGGCTGTTTATAAAAGAGTTGCGGCTGAATCCTTGCGCAAACCCCTGCTGGATGTTTTAAAAAAGGTCGGTGAAGAAACGGGGGCGGATATTCTGGCCGTGGGTTATATTTACCGCTATGTGGAAAGGGTCGGATATGATTACTCTGTAAAGCAGCCCGCTTCCGTCGCTTATGAAATTTACATGGTAAATCCTTCTGACAAAAGCATAATATGGAGAGGGATTTTTGATAAAACACAAAAATCTCTGATGGAAGATTTATTCCAGATATCTTCTTTTTTCAGAGGCGGGGGCAAATGGCTTACTGCCGAACAGCTTTCCAAGCAAGGCATGAACGAGATTTTTGAAAAATTTCCCGGTTTTACGCGTTAGAAAATAACCGTTTAGGAACAAATTTCTCTCTTGCGGAATCATCTCGTTGTGGTTTCGCTTTGTTTATTTATGGAGTATTTAATTGATTATTATTCCGGCAATCGATATTAAAGATGGAAAATGCGTGAGGCTGGCCCAGGGTGATTTTGACCGCGTTACCATTTATGCTGACAATCCCGTCCAAACAGCGGCGGCATGGGCGCAAAAAGGCGCCGAGCTTATTCACGTGGTTGATCTCGACGGTTCAGTTGCCGGCCTGCCAAAAAACGCGCAAATAATTTTGCAGATAGCCAAGGAAGTAAATGTTCCCATTCAAGTAGGCGGGGGCATCCGTGATATAAAAACAATTGATTTCTACCTGCAAAACGGCGTCGGCGCGGTTATCCTGGGCACGGCGGCCCTGCAAAATGAAGAAATTATTTTTCAGGCCGGTGAAAAATACCCCGGCAGGATTATATTGGGGATAGACGCGCTTGACGGCAATGTGGCAGTGCAAGGCTGGACGCAAAAAACACAAAAAAAAGCGGTTGACCTTGCCCGGCGTTTTGAAAACCGCGGAATAAAAGCCATTGTTTACACTGATATCAAACGCGATGGGATGGAAACGGGAGTAAATATCGAAGCAACCCGGGAGATTGCTATGTCCGTCAATATCCCGGTTATCGCTTCCGGCGGCGTCGCTTCAATTAAAGACATAGAAAAACTTAAAGCAGTGGATACGTGCGAATTTTATGGCGTGATTATCGGACGCGCTCTTTACTCGGGCGCCATACGGCTGGAAGACGCGATAGAAACAGCCGAAAAATCCCACAAATAAAAATTTGGGAGGTAATGTATATGGCCGATTGTGTATTCTGCAAAATAGTCGAAGGAAAAATACCATGCACCAAGGTTTATGAAGACGAAAAAGTACTCGCCTTCGATGATATTCAGCCCATGGCTCCCGTGCACGTTATTATTATTCCCAAAGAGCATATCTCCAACATGCTGGATATCGATGTTTCACAAAATAACGTTGCCAATTGCTTAATCGCGGCAGCGCAAAAAGTGGCAAAAATAAAAAATGTCGCCGAAAGCGGCTTCCGCACCGTTATTAACTGCAACGCCGAAGGAGGCCAGGTAGTTTTTCATCTGCATATGCATCTTCTCGGCGGAAAAAAACTGGAAGACCAACTAGGGTGATTAAGGAGCAGCTATATGGATATTAATAAAAAAATAAACGAAGAAATGGTATCAGCGGCTAAAGCTAAAGACAAAATTCGCCTCTCCGCCGTTCGCATGATTAAAACAGCGCTGCATAACAAAGAGATTGAGCTCATGCGTCCGCTCAACGAAACAGAAATCATGCAGCTTCTCTCCGTAATGGTAAAACAAAGAAAAGATTCCATCGAGCAATTTGCCAAAGGAGGCAGAACCGATTTAGTGGAAAAAGAAGAAGCGGAACTGAAAGTGGTGCAGGAATTTTTACCCGCGCAGATGGCCGATGAAGAAGTAGAAAATCTGATAAAAAAGGCGATCGCCGAAGCCGGAGCTGTTTCCGCAAAAGATATGGGCAAAGTAATGAAAATACTGATGCCGCAGCTAACCGGCAGAGCCGACGGTAAGGCGGCTGGCGAAAAAGTTAAGGCTCTTTTATCATCATAACCTTTAAAACATTTAAACCAAGCTAGGATAAATATTCAGTGCGTTTTGATGATAATAAAATAGATGAAATCAAAAGCAGGGTGGATATTGTTGACCTGGCTTCCGAATATTTGACCCTGAAAAAAGCGGGGCGGAACTTTATCGGCCTGTGTCCCTTTCATCAGGAAAAAACACCTTCATTTACCCTCAACAGAGAAAAACAGATATTTTACTGCTTTGGTTGCGGACAGGGGGGAAATGTCATCACCTTCCTGATGAAAATCGCGGGAAAATCTTTTCCCGAAGCCATTAAAGACCTGGCACAAAAAGCGGGCATTGTTTTGCCGCCGCGGATAACCAGCAAAGAAAGCCTTGAAAAGGACTCTCTAAGAGAAAAGATTGCAGAATTGAATCTGCGGGCCGCGCAGCAATTTGCCCGTAATTTATATTCACCCGCCGGGAAAGATGCCCGCCAGTATCTTCAAGGCAGAGGGATTTCTGAAGAAACAATAAAACAGTTCCGCCTCGGTTACGTCCCGGATAGTTGGAATTCTCTGACCAATCACATCGAGGGCAGCGGCATACCGTTGAAATTAGCCGAGCAGGCGGGATTGGTAATCATAGGTAAAGAAGGAAAATTTTATGACCGGTTTCGCGGACGGCTGATTTTCCCCATCGAAAACGTTTTTGGAGAAGTCATTGCCTTCGGCGGCAGAATTCTGGATAAAGGAGAGCCAAAATATCTTAATTCTCCGGAATCACCCGTCTATATAAAGGGGAAAAATTTATACGGTTTGAACAAAACAAAAGATGCAATTCGCGGCAGGGATTTTGCCCTTATTGTGGAAGGTTATTTTGACCTCATCTCTCTGGTTAACGCGGGTATCAGTAATGTTGTGGCCACGTTGGGCACCGCGCTCACCAGAGAACATCTTGAATTGCTGCGCCGCTATACCACAAATGTTGTCGCCCTTTTCGATCCTGACGCGGCGGGTAAAAAAGCTATTGACCGCAGCCTGGAACTTTTTCTGGAAACGCGCATGAAAGCGCGGGTATTGATTTTGCCGGATGACCTCGATCCGGACGACTATGTAAAAAAATTCGGCAAAGATAACCTGGAAGCTTTGATATCCCGCGCTCAACCACTTAGTGATTACTATATAGAAAATGTCATCGGCGGGGGAAAAACCTTTGAAGATAAAAGGGAAATGGTTAAAACCGCCATGGAATTCATTGAAAAAATAAGCGATAAAAAAGAAAAAGCCCTGTTTATAAAGCGCATCGCGGAAAAAACTGGCATAAATGAAGAATTGTTTATAAAAGAGCAACGGCGGCAGGAACCAAAAAGAGCCGGGACAAAACCACAGACCAATATAAATAACGACGCGGTGGAGCTGCATTTAATTCAGCTTTTGCTGGAATATCCCAAAAAAATCAACCAGGTGGAAGAAGACGATATATTACATTATTTTTTACAGCCCCAGCTTAAATCTTTAGGTGAAAAAATTATCAACGCTTACAGGCGGCTGGGCTTTGTGGATATTGGCGAAATTTTATCGGAGGATGAGGATGCGCCTCTGCGCGAAAGAATGTTCCAGATGATGATCAAAGCCCTGCCCGCTGACGATACAAAGCTGGAAAAAATATTCTACGATAATATCAGACAGATTAAGAAAAAGTGGTACAAAGATCAGCATCGCCAGATAAAATTAAAGCTGGGAAAAGCTCAGGAAAGCGGCAATAATGACTTGGTAAACGAGCTTATTCGCGAAAAAGAAAACTTGCTAATGGAAGAAAAAGAATTAAATTAGGGAAATATCAAAATAATTTCGGGGAGACACCAAATGGCCAAAGAAATGCAATCTGATGAATTTAAAAAATTGCTCCTTCTGGGTGAAGAAAAAGGATTTTTAACTTACGATGATGTAAATGACATGCTGCCGCCTGATTTAACCTCTTCAGACCAAATAGATGATATCATTATGCTTTTTGGAGAAAAAAACATCGATATCATCGATACCGAGCAGGGCGAAAAACTGATGGTAAAAAAAACCGCCGAGGAGACCGCCCCGGCAAAATTGCCCGAAGTATTGGCCATGATGCCCATGGCCGGCAAGACGGGCGATCCGGTTAAAATGTATTTGCGGGAAATGGGCCTGGTGTCACTGCTCAGCCGTGAAGGAGAGGTGGAAATTGCAAAAAAAATAGAAGAAGGTGCGCGGGAAACTATGTCCGCAATATTCCGATTGCCTTTTTCCATAAACGAGGTATTGGGCCTTGCGACAAAACTGGAAAGCGGCGAAATCAGAATTAAATATGTTGTCGATAACATTGAGGATGAAGAAGGCTTTGTTGAAGAGGATGAACACAGAGAAAGAGTTCTAAAGCTTCTTTCCAGAATAAAATTGTTCAACGACAGAAATAACGTTTTGCACAATAAACTGAAGTCTAAATCCATACGCGTTAAACAGCGCGAAACATTAAGCGCAGAACTGGAAAAAAATACCAGGTTTATTATTACTCTCTGCCGGAAAATCAGATTCAGCAAAAAACAGATTAATCGTTTTATCACCCGCTTGCGCTATTACAATGAAGAAATTGAAAGAGCGGAAAAAGTCATTTCCCAGTACAAAAAGGAAACCAAATTAAACCTGGCTCAGCTGGAAAAGGCATGGGCAAAAATGAAAAAGTCCCAGGCTAATGAGAAAAAAGTGGCCAGAGAAAATCGGGTTTCCGTTGATTTACTCAAAAGAAGCAAAGTGGCGATAGACGAAGCGCATAAAAGAATAAAGCATGTTGTCAAGGAATCAGGGATACCAGCGGCGACATTAAAAACCGTCGTCAGATCAATTGAAGACGGCGAGCGCAAAGCGGAGATCGCGCAAAGAAAACTTGTCGAGGCCAATTTGCGCCTGGTTGTAAGCATTGCCAAAAAATACACAAACCGCGGGCTGCAATTTCTGGATTTAATTCAGGAAGGGAATATTGGCCTAATGAAAGCGGTGGATAAATTCGAGTATCAGCGCGGTTATAAATTTTCCACTTACGCGACATGGTGGATCAGGCAGGCAATCACCCGCGCGATCGCTGATCAGGCGCGGACGATTAGAATTCCCGTGCATATGATTGAAACAATTAATAAGCTGATCCGGACTTCACGCTATCTTGTTCAGGAACTGGGACGAGAACCGACTCCTGAAGAAATCGCCAATAAAATGGAATACCCTTTGGAAAAAGTAAGAAAAGTTCTGAAAATAGCCAAGGAACCTATTTCCCTGGAAACCCCTATCGGCGAAGAGGAAGACAGCCATTTAGGCGATTTTATCGAAGACAAAAAAATCATGTCCCCTTCGGAAGCGACAATCAGCATGGATCTGGCGGACCAGACAAAGAAAATATTATCCACGCTGACGCCGCGTGAGGAAAAGGTATTGCGGATGCGTTTTGGCATCAGTGACAGGCTGAGTTCTTTGTCGGAAGATTCTTCGGTTCTCACCAACCTGATAGAAAGTTTAGCCGAAGACACTGAAGCTAAAGAAACACCTGCGCCAAAAAAAACCAAGAATAAGGCGCGGAAGCGGCGCGGAAAATAGTATTGACAATATAGATATTTATGTATATCAAGGCAAGCCTTGAGAAACGGCTTGTATGCAAAAGGGCCCATAGCTCAATTGGTAGAGCCACCGGCTCATAACCGGTAGGTCCCTGGTTCGATCCCAGGTGGGCCCACCATGCATATCCGGAAAGAGCGCACAATGACCGCACAAGTATTTCTAATGTATAAAGGAGAAAAAAGATCACCATACGTTGCTTCTAACGCCGTGAAGCAACAAACAAGCGCATCAATTCACGGCACGGCCAATATGGCAAATAAGCCAATTTTTTAATGCACCCCCAAAAGGTGCATTTTTTTTATTTTGCAAAAGAAAGGGAAAATAAATTGAACGGGGATTTATTATTATTAATCGAGCTTCAGGAGTGTGATTCAAAATTAATGGCGTTTTCGACACGCAAAAAAACGCTGCCGGAAAAAATTGATAAGCTGGATAAAGGTTTCGCTGCTTATAAAGAAAGCATGGAGCAAAACAAAAAAAAGCATGAGGAACTCAAAAACGCCCATGCCGATAAGGAAAAAGAGATTAAGAAAATTAATGAGAATATTGTCAAAGCCAAAGGAAGGCTTCTGGAGGTTAAAAACAACAAAGAATATCAGGCTATTCTTAAGGAAATCGAAGTTGCCGAAGCTTCCTGTGGCGACATAGAAACACAAATAATTTCTCTGCTGGACGAAATGGACAATATTTCCGTATTGGCAAACAAAGACGGTGAAATTTTATCTCAGCATAAGCAAAAGCATGAAGATGAAAGAAAAATACTGGAGGCGGATATAAATTCATTGGACACGGATTTTTCTCAATGGGAACAAAAAAGAAACGAAATAAAAAACAAAATAAACGGCGGGCTTCTGGAAAAATATGAAAGAATTAAAAACAGAAATGGCGGCATCGGTGTTGTTTCGGTCTGGAAGGCTGTATGCAACGGATGCCACATGAATATTCCACCGCAACTCTATAACGAATTACAGAAATCATCGGAGCTTATGATCTGCCCCAACTGCAATAGAATAATTTATTACCAGAACAAAGATAACGCGGCTTCATAAAGATGGAAAAGAAAACATACAAGCTTTACAGTGACGGGGCTTGCCGTGGCAATCCAGGAATCGGCGGCGCGGGCGCCGTGGTTACCGACGCGAATGAAAACATTCTTTGGGAAGGCAAGCAATATCTTGGGCATTGTACTAATAACATCGCTGAATACAAGGCGCTTATTCTGGGCTTAAAAGGCGCGCTGCAAAACGGATATAAAAATCTGGAAGTGCACCTGGATTCGGAACTATTAGCGCGCCAGATTAACGGCGCTTATAAAGTAAAAAATGAAAACTTAAAAGATTTGATGCGCGAAATCCGCTCGCTGCTCTCGGCTTTTGAATCAGTCAAAGTTGCGCATGTAGCCCGTTGCCATAACGCGCAGGCTGATAAGCTGGCAAATCTGGCTATTGACGAACAATAAAATTTTTTTGACCTCAGAAGAGTAACCCGCTTCTTCCAAAAATCATTCACTATCTGCGCAAAATGTGTTTTTAATTATTACTTGATTAGAATGGGAATTATCTGTTGTCTTTCCGGTAGTTTGTCTTTTTCCCATTCCCGCGCGTACTTGAAGGAAATGGTTGTCTCACCCGCCTTGAGCGCCTTGAAGGTAAAAAGCTGTTTTCCATCCGCGCCCAGGCGCTTGGTACTGTAAGGTATGTATTCTGAATTAACAAGCTGGAGCATCGTTTCATCTAGCGCTGTTAATTGCCACTGATATCCCGTGGACATATTAGCGCGCAAAGTGATGGTAAAACTGTCGCCGCTTCTCACCGTCATTGGCTTTAGCTGTTTTGCCTCATTGGCAAAACAAAAAGATGCCAGAGCAATCAGCACAATACTCAGGATAATTGTTTTCTTCATGTGCATTCCTATACACTATATGTTCGCTTAAGTAAATTATCAATTGTTGTGCGTAAAAGCTTAACCCAGAAATAACAATATGACACTTTTGCAGCTCCTTGCCTGATATAGTATAAATATAAAAAGTAATTGCAACTGATTTAGTCGTAAAAATGTATATCGGTATTTCTTCCGCGCGTATAGGCGAAGTACGCTCAAGCTTTCCGTTACTCCAAACGAATTGGTTTTGAAGACTACTTTGTTGGGATCTTATAAATATGCGCCCGGCAGATTTCCTGAAAACCAATGCGCCGGTAAACTTTCTCTCCCGCCGGTGTCGCCTGCAGGATAATGTTATTATGTCCGGCAGCCTTGGCGGCACGCATCGCCGCCAGAGTTACGAAATACCCCATGCCCCTGTTGCGATATTCGGGCAACGTGGCAACATAATAAATTCCCGCCGTATCTTTATCCATAAAAAGCAACGACGTGGCCACAGGTTTTTTATCGATATAAGCCAAGAATAATTTTTGCGCTTCTTTATTCCCTCTTTGAAACGATAAAACAAATTTATTGTATTGCTCCCTGGCGCGCTCGGGCATCTGAAATCCTCGGAAAGAAATGTCCGCCCAGACAGACAAGTCGCTTTGATCCTTAACTTCTGCAATGGTTATGGGTGCGAGGATTTTTTCTTCGAGGGGCTCAATATGCAAATCAGCCGCCATGCAGGGAATTTGGGTGATTAAGCGCATTCCCGCATTTTCGAGCATTTCTTTGGTTTGAGAAGAATCACCGCGCGGATAAACCCACCACCAGAAACGCAGGTTCTGCTGCCGATAAAATTCTTTTATACTTTCAACGGATGTTATATCACAGTCATCAAGCGGTTTTTCATTCCATGCCCAGTTAAAATCGGAAATTGCCACGCCGGTGTGCATCGAGCAGATAGACCCTTCCTGCAGGAA
>JBFYYA010000124.1:0-4138 GCA_041310245.1 Syntrophaceae bacterium
GAATCCATCATGGTCAACTGCAACCCGGAAACCGTCTCCACCGATTACGATACATCCGACAAACTTTATTTTGAGCCGCTCACCGTGGAAGACGTTTTGAGCATTTACGAAAAGGAAAAACCCGAAGGCGTGATCTGCCAGTTCGGCGGACAGACTCCTTTAAATATCGCCGCGGATCTCGCCAAAGCCGGCGTGAAAATTATCGGCACCTCCCCCGAAACAATAGATCTGGCCGAAGACCGTGACCGCTTCCGTGAAATGATGGAAAAGCTGGACATTCCCATGCCGCAAGCCGGCATGGCCAGCAATATGGAACAGGCGCTCAAGGTTGCCGGCAAAATCGGCTACCCGCTGATGGTACGTCCCTCTTACGTTCTGGGCGGGCGCGGTATGGAGATCGTTCATGATGAAGAGATGCTCAAGCGTTATGTAACTAAGGCCGTCGGCGTTACACCGGAGCGTCCTATTCTTATCGACAAATTTCTGGAAAACGCCATCGAAGCCGAAGCCGATGCCATCTCTGATGGCACGGACGCGTTTGTGCCGGCGGTGATGGAGCATATCGAACTTGCCGGCGTGCATTCCGGTGATTCGGCCTGCGTTATTCCGCCGATCAGTATCCCGGCCAAGCATATCGCAACGATTAACGATTACACAAAAAAGATTGCCGTGGCCTTCGGCGTGATAGGTTTAATGAACATCCAATACGCTATCGCCAACGATATCGTCTACATTCTGGAAGCGAATCCGCGCGCTTCACGCACGGTGCCGCTGGTTTCGAAAGTTTGTAATATTTCCATGGCGCGTGTTGCCGCGCAAATCATGCTGGGAAAAAAGCTTAAGGATTTGAAACTGGAAAATAAAACCATCCGCCACTTCGGCGTCAAAGAAGCGGTTTTCCCCTTCAATATGTATCAGGAAGTTGACCCGGTGCTGGGGCCGGAAATGCGCTCCACCGGTGAAGTTTTGGGGCTGGCCGATTCTTTCGGCCTGGCTTATTTCAAGGCACAGGAAGCAACGGGGCAGAGCCTTCCCGGCGAAGGCACAGTGCTTATCACCGTGGCGGATATAGACAAAAGCGGCATGCTGGAAGTGGCGCGCGCGTTTGAAAAAATCGGTTTCAAAATTAAAGCTACTGAAGGCACGCATAAAATTCTTGCGGAAAAAGCAATTTCATCTGAGCCAATTTTTAAGATGCACGAAGGAAGGCCTAATATCGTCGATGCGATCAAAAACGGCGAGATACAATTAGTCATTAATACACCGGCAGGCAGGCTTTCCAAACACGATGATTCCTATATACGCAAAGCGGCTATAAAATATAAAATACCCTACATCACCACCGCTGCCGCCGCTGTTGCCGCCGTCAAAGGCATTGCCGCCTTCCGTGAAGGACATGGCCGGGCAAAATCACTGCAGAGCTATCACGCGGAGATAAAGTAAAAATCACTCGACTGTCATTCCCCTGCGCAACTTATTATTGGAGAGTAACGTTATGGATATGAGAAAAAAGGCAGAGCTCATGAAATACTACAGTGAACAATCAGATGAAGTAATCAAGGAGTTTCTTCGATTAGGGCGTGATAGTTTTGAAGAAGGAGTTTATGACATTATTTTAAAGGAAGCAACGCACAGGAATATTAAAGAAGAGCCGCCCGATATCAATACATCATTAGAAACAGAAAATGACGAAAATGATGAAGGGGCGGCAGAAATGATTCCGCTGCATGGCAATGCTCTGCCTTTGGTTGTAATCGACAATCCCGAGGATGCCCAGCCGTTTTTCAAAGCTCTCAATAAGGCACAAATACCATACAGTATTCAAATCATGGTCGAAGCAGAGGATTATGAACAGGCTGATCATGTAACCAGCAATCTTCAAATACAAAAAGATAATTAACGCTGTAAAATAGGCATGGCTTAAACTTGAAAAGTTTAAGCAAAATCAAAATAGCCGACCGCTACGCTCCGGCTGATTTTTTCATTACAAAAATCCCAATTCCTGAAGAATTTCTCTGGCTCTGTCCGCCTCGTCGGCTTTGACCAGAAGACGGGCGTAGGCGCCGGCGGCAATCAGCATCGTTGAGCTTTCGCCCTGAAAAAAATATGTTATGTCTTCGCCGTCTAAAACCGATTTGATAAAAGCGATTTCTCCCTGGCTATAGGTGGAAAAAACCTGTAAAAACTCATCGCCGCTTTCATCGGCGGAAGCTTGCGGCAGTTCGCTGACCAGATAAACATCACAATCAGCACACTTATAAAATCCTTCACGGTATTCGCTTTTGCATTTGGGACAGAACATAAAAATCTTTCCTTTATTTTCACTACTGCGCAAGTTTAATAAACACGGTAGGGTCATCCCAGACAAAATAATTCTTATCGGACGTTTCCACCAGATTGATAATATTTTTCGCGCTGTCGGTGAGAATTACAGTGGATGTTTCAAATGATAATTTTCCGCTTATATCTTTCGTCTTATTTATTGTCCCCTTAATTTTACGCTTTTTAACCGCTTCAGCAAAAGGGTCATTTGCCGTGTGCCAGAAAATAATTCTATTATCTTCTATGCTGATTCTGCCCCAGAGATATTCCGGCTCTTTATCGCCATCTTCGGGCAGCATATTGAAATAAAGCCATTTCTTTCCTTTCATGATTTTAATTTTGGCAGTTTCGATATCTTCTTTATCTTCCAGAAAAATAACTTTTATCATTCCTTTTTCGGCATCCAGTGTTTTAATCAGCATGGCGCCGTCCTGATTGATCCAGGTGCCGTCTATTTTTTGCGCGTCAAGTGTGTAATCCTCCAGCCCGACAATATTTTTGGAAACAACAGGGCATCCTGTCAGCATAGCCGCAAACAATATTAATGAGAGTATTTTTACTATTTTCATTTTGGCTCCTTTTTATTTTATGCCGCAATTTTGATTTTTCAATTAGCCCGAATAATCTTGTGGCAAGATTTATACATCTTCAAATTACCTCAACAATTTGCCTTTTGCAATTACTATCCTTAACTATCGGTTGTGATATTTTGTATTTTAACTATAATGCAAATCCGGAGTAAGAAGGCAAGAAAATCTATGGCTAAATTAACTCTTGACGAATGGGTTGCCCGCCTCAAAAAGAACAAAAGCTTCAATTCCAACGCTGCGGCGTTAGTGGAAATACCGGCTAAATCCGGCGATTTTGAAGACTATCCTGCCTGGGTAAATCCGCGCCTGCTGGACGTATTGAAAAAGCGCGGCCTGGAAAAACTCTACCGTCATCAGGCACAGGCGATTCGCTTTATTCGCAATGGCAAAGACGTTGTTCTGGTGACGCCCACCGCCAGCGGCAAAACGCTTTGCTACAATCTGCCTGTTTTGCAAAGTATTCTGGATGCGCCGGAAACGCGCGCCCTGTATCTTTTTCCGACGAAAGCGCTGGCGCAGGACCAGATGCATGAGATTCACGGCCTGATAACCGATTTACAGGCTGATATAAAAACTTAGACCTACGACGGCGACACGCCCGATGACGCGCGCCAGGCCATCCGCAAGTTGGGAAACGTTGTCGTCACCAATCCCGACATGCTGCATACGGGAATTCTGCCGCATCACACCAAATGGCAAAAACTTTTTGCCAATTTAAAATACGTGGTCATTGACGAACTGCATATTTACCGCGGCATCTTCGGCTCGCACTTTGCCAATGTAATCCGCCGGCTGGTGCGCATCTGCCGTTTTTACGGGGCCAATCCTGTTTTCATCTGCTGTTCGGCCACAGTGGCCAACCCCCGCGAACACGCCGAAAAAATACTGGAGCGCGAAGTGGCGCTTCTGGATAAAAGCGGCGCGCCTACCGCGGCCAAAACTTTTATTCTTTACAATCCGCCGCTCGTCAACCGCGAACTGGGCATCCGGCAAAGCGCCATGACGCCCGCGCGCAAAATCGCCTCTGACCTGATCGGCAACGATATTCAGACGATTGTTTTTGCCACCAGCCGCTTAAACGTCGAAGTGCTGACTAAATATCTGAAAGATAAATTCGTGAAGAGTAAGCCGCTGGATGACCATTTTGTCACCGGCTACCGCGGCGGGTATCTGCCGAATCTGAGGCGCAACATTGAAAAAGGCCTGCGCACGCGCGAAGTCATGGG
>JBFYYA010000125.1:0-3020 GCA_041310245.1 Syntrophaceae bacterium
AAAACAATGAGCAGTGCTAACATACCAAGAATGATTTGCGTTGATTCGTGCATAATTTACGTTCTCTGAAAATGATTTTTACCTTTTTAAACAATTTGATTGCCTGACGCAAGGCTTTTATCATAACCCTAGCAATATTTTTTCCTTTTTTATTGCTTGTCATAAAATATTGCTTTTTTCATTATACTTGCTATATTACCAAGCAAAGCTTCATAAAATCCTTATTTTGCAATCAAAGGGGAGGGAGTATGAAAAAGAAAAAACCAGCAAAAAAGAAAGTGCCGGCAAAGAAAAAAGCTAAAGCGTTAAAAAAATCAAAACCCATCAAAAAGAAAAAAGTCGTTAAAAAAGCGGCGGCTCCAAAAAAGAAAAAGATTGTAAAAAAAGCCAAAGCTGTCAAAAAGGCCAAGCCTGTTAAAAAAGCAAAGGCCACTAAAAAGGCGAAACCAAAGAAAGCCTCTGTGTCCAAAAAAGCAAAGGCAAAAAAAGTCGCTAGTCCTAAAAAAGCAGTTGCCAAAAAGATGAAAGCGGTTAAAAAACTGGCTGTAAAAAAGGCAGGGGTTCCAAAAACAAAAGTATCGCTGCCCGCGACACCTGCGGTGCAGGATTTACAAAGACAGAAAGCGGTCTTCACATTATGTTCCTGCCAGATGGCTGATCCGTGGTCCATAGAGCAGCAGGCGGCACAATTAAAAGTTGATCCGCATTGCATTATCCAAACATTGGTTATGGAAGACGAAGTCGGCAAACCAATGCTGGTGTTGATGCACGGTGATCAGGAAGTTTCTCCGGAAGAGCTGGCCGCGACCATCGGAGCGCAGCAGATTACGGCTTGCAGCGAAGAACTGACTGAGGTGCACACCGGCTATGAAAGAGGCGCGATTTCTCCTTTCGGCATCCAGAAAGTAATGCCCGCTTTTATGGAAAAATCTATCGCCATGATGCCCGAAATTTATGTGGGCGCGGGGCAGCGCGGACTTCTGGCAAAGATGAAACCTGCCGAACTTATTGAGAAATTAAAACCTTTTATGGTGAGCATCGCCAAATAACGCGCGGATGGTTTTGACAAAAAACAACATTTTGTGCCGCAGGTGACAAATGTATGCCGGACAATGTTATTATCCGCTGTCTCAAATGCGGAACGAAAAATCGCATACCGAACAAAAAGTTTCAGGGGCGTTCCGTATGCGGCAAATGCGGCACGCCACTGGATGAACTGATTATCCCGTGCCTCAAGTGCGGCACAAAAAACCGCGTGGCGGAAGATAAGCTTAACAAAAAACCATTGTGCGGCAAATGCGGCGATCCGCTGGTGGCAACACAGCAAAAAACCAAACCGCTTGACGTTACAGATAACACCTTCGCGCGTGAAGTATTGGCTTCCGATATTTCCGTGCTCGTCGATTGCTGGGCGCCCTGGTGCGGACCTTGCCGCGCCTTGTCGCCCATAATCGATGAACTCGCCTCCGATTACGTAGGCGGTGTCAAGGTTGCCAAGCTAAACGTAGACGAGAATCCGCTGACCGCTTCGCAATACGGCATCCAAAGCATCCCGACAATGCTTTTTTTTAAAGAAGGCAAGCTGGTGCAAAGGCTGACGGGCTCGCTCCCGAAAGAAGAAATTGAAAAAAGTTTACTGAGCATCATTAAAACAAACTGACCGCGGACGCCCTCTGCATGGAAAACAATAAACCTTCCCGTGTTTACCGCTGCAAAATATTCGATGTTTATGAAGAAGATGTGGCGCTGCCCAATGGTAACTTTGTTAAACAGACCTGGATTGACCACAAACCAACCGTGGCAATTATTCCGATAAATGAAAAAAACGAAATCCTTTTGGTAAAACAGTATCGCGTTGCTGTTAAAAAGCACCTGCTGGAAATTCCCGCGGGAGCGTTTAACGACCATAACGAACCGCCAGAAGTTTGCGCGCAAAGAGAGCTCGCGGAAGAAACGGGTTTTCGCGCCGGTAAAATGACCCGACTTTACGAAGGCTACTTGCTGGCCGGATACTGCAATGAATATATGTATTTTTTCCTCGCTTCAGGCCTTGTTTACGCGCCACTTAAACCCGATGAGGATGAATTTATCGAAGTCGTTCCAAAAAAACTTTCCGAGTTAGAGGCGATGCTGAAAAAAGGCGAAATAACCGACACAAAAACCGCGTTGGGCATACTCCTAGCCTCAAATTACTTTAATAACCTTAAATAAATAGCTACCTTTTCGCGCAGGAAAGATTCTTGCCAGAGCAACAAAGTTTTGTTAGACTTTATTCATAATTGATCTTTACGACGAAAAGACTAAACTAACACGTCTTTGCGAGGGAACGCAGAGACCGAAGCAATCTCGTATTTAACTGATGTATAATGGATTGCCACGCTCCCCTTGGTCGCTCGCAATGACAAACAATTACTGGTATATTATTAAATAAAGGGAGGCTACGCCATGTTCTATAACGAAGAATTTGAAACCCTGCCCCGCGAAGCGCTCAAAGCGCTGCAGCTCAAAAGACTCCAGCAGGTTATGCAGCGTGTTTATCACACGGTGGGCTTTTACAAAAAAGCATTCGATGCCGCTCAAATCAAGCCTTCGGATATAAAATCGCTGAATGATTTGAAAAAACTGCCGTTTATCACCCGCAAGGACATGAGCGATAACTACCCCTATGGACTGTTTTCCGTCCCGATGGGCAGCATCGTTAGGCTGCACGCCTCTTCCGGCACTACCGGCCGTTCCGCCGTTTTCGGTTATACAAGACACGACATTGAAACGTGGTCGGATCTGGTCGCGCGCTGCCTGGTTGCCGCGGGCATTACCAAAAATGACATTATCCACAACGCTTTTTCTTACGGCTTATTTACCGGCGGCCTGGGTCTGCACTACGGCGCGGAAAAGATTGACGCGAGCGTTATTCCGATTTCCGGCGGCAACGCCAAGCGGCAACTGATGATTCTGCGTGATTTCGGCCCCACGGTAATATGCTGCACGCCTTCATACGCGCTGCATCTGGCGCAGGAAGC
>JBFYYA010000126.1:0-3391 GCA_041310245.1 Syntrophaceae bacterium
CCTCGGTTGATCCGGAAAAATGCCTGGGATGCGGCGTCTGCACAGTCGTCTGCCCCACGGAAGCCTTAAAACTCAAAGAAACACGTTCTGACGATTTTGTCCCGGTCTGAGTGGGTAAACATTAAAATAATTAAATCGGATGTTTGTGCCGATGTGTCGCGGCGTGAATATATACTTCGTCAACAAGTCATAAATGAAGCTGCCCGCAACAAGCAGCGGGGTATCCTTTTGTCATGCCAACCCCGCATGCCCTGCATTCGCTGGGGTTCCCTGCAGGGTAAACATCCCGCTGGCACCCAGTTTCTGGATTCCGGCTTTCGAGACTGTTTCGTAATGTCTTTTCTGTCATTCCGTGCAAGCGAAGCGCGACACAGAATCCAGTAATTTCAATAACTTTTGGATACCGGCCTTCGCCGGAATGACGACGCAAGCGTCCGGGTATTAAACCCGACAGAGAATAAAGCTTGACAACTAGACGACCGGTCTATTACGCTAATTCCAGATCAACATCAGGGAGGAAACTCATGGATATTTATGAACGCTTAAGAGAAATACTGGACGCGCACCCCACAACCGCGCCAAAGGCGAAATCCATTAACGAAATTCTCAAAATACTTTTCACGCCGCAGGAAGCGGCCGTGGCCGTGCAGATGAGTTATAAAATGAATAAACCGTCCAGCATTGCCCAAAAGGCGGGAATCTCCGCGGAAGAGGCCCTGCAGCATCTGGAAGCAATGGCCAATAAAGGCATCATTATTTCCCGCAACAAGAATGGAGAAATACTTTACGCCCTGGTGCCGCTTATTCCGGGTGTGTTTGAGGTCCCTTTTATGAAAGGCGTTGGTACGCCCATGCATAAAAAATTGGGCAAGCTCTGGGAAGAGTATCACCACGAAGCGCTGGGCGCTTCGTTTGCCGGAAATCCCACTCCGCTGATGCGGGTGGTCGCGGTTGATAAATCCATCACCACGCGTGATCGAATCCATCCATACGAAGAAGTTAAAAATTTTATCAATAACGCCTCTTTTATTGCTGTGACAAACTGCGCATGCCGAGTCAGTGTGGCCGGTTGTGATAAGCCCAAAGAAGTCTGCCTTATTTTCGATAGCACGGCTCAATTTCTTGTGGAGTATGGCTTTGCCCGGCAAATAAACAAAGAAGAAGGAATGAAGGTGCTGGATATAGCCGAGGAAGCCGGACTGGTGCACACCAGCAACAACAGCGCGGACCGGGCCAATCTTATCTGCAACTGCTGCCCGTGCTGCTGCACCGTTTTGCGCGGGAAAACTCAGCTCAAACATCCGCACGCCTTTGAACCCAGCCGCTTTGAAGCGCGGGTTCTTGCCGAAGAGTGCACGGGCTGCTCTATCTGCGCCGACGAGCGCTGCCCCATGAAATGTATAAATATAGTCGATGATGTCGCCTTGGTGACTGCGTCGGAATGCATCGGCTGCGGCCTTTGTGTCACCGGCTGCCCGGCCGATGCTATCGTTTTGGACGAAAGGAAACAATTGCCCGCCACTCCTGCAACCACTCAGGACATGGTTGTTAAAATTCTTCAGGAGAAGGGAAGGCTTGAAGCTTTTATGAAAGTGATGCAGAGCTAACATTTTTTGCGTTCAGGGAGGCAGGAAGATGGCACAAATCAGCACGCGTGAAGAAATTATACGCAAAGGAGCCGGTATTATTCACGCGCAGGGTTATAACGCGACCGGTATTCAGCAGGTGCTGGACGCGGCAGGCGTTCCGAAAGGTTCTTTCTATTTTTATTTCAAAAGCAAGGAGGATTTCGGTCTTGCGGTAATCGATTATTTCCGGGAGTATATCGAGGCGATGACGGATAAATACCTGAAAGATGATGATGCTCTTCCGTTGAAGAGACTTTCCAGTTTCTTTGACGCCTATGGCGATATTTTTACAAAAATGGATTTTTGCTGCGGGTGTCCCATCGGCAATCTGATGCAGGAAATGAGCGATCTTAATGAAAACTTCCGGTATAAAATCTCAGAAGTCTATTGCGGTATGCAGACACGCATGGAGAATTTACTGAAAGATGCGATGAATAAGGGAGAGATTCCCGCCGAGGCAGACCCGGCGCAAATTGCGCAATTCATTGTCAACGCGTGGGAAGGCGCTATCATGCATATGAAAGTCGCGAAGAACGTGGAGCCGCTGCTGGTATTTAAAAAAATGGTCTTTGAGCGAGTTCTTAAATAACTTTATTTTATTTAAGGTAATAAGGAGGGATATATGGGGCAATGGCATAAAACAGGATGTGTTCTTTGCGCGCAGAACTGCGGCCTGGAAATCGAGGTGGAAAATAACCGCATTGTCAGAGTCAAGGGGGATAAGTCCAATGTCAAAAGTCAAGGCTATGTATGCCGCAAAGGTGTAAACATCGCCTATCATCAGCATAACGCGGACCGGCTGAAATATCCGCTCAAAAAAGTCGGAGATAAATTCGAACGCATTTCCTGGGATCAGGCCATTGATGAAATAGCCACTAAATTAAAAAACATAGTGGATCAGTACGGACCTCGCTCATTTGCTTACATGGGCGCAAGTACTCAGGGTTGTCACCTCGAGGCGGCTTTTGGTATACGCCTCATGAGGGGGCTGGGATCTCAATATCATTACGGCGCCCTGGCGCAGGAATTCGCCGGCGCTTTCTGGGTGTGCGGGCGCACGCACGGGCGTCAGTACCTCCACGATCAACCCGATGTGGCCAACACCGACGTGCTGCTTATATTTGGTTGGAACGGAATGCAAAGCCACCAGATTCCTCAGGCGCCGCGGCAGTTACAGCGTCTCTCTAAAGATCCGGATAAAATGTTGATTGTTGTTGACCCGCGACTTTCCGAAACGGCAAAAATTGCCGACATTCATCTGCCCATCCGGCCCGGCACGGACGCTCTTTTGCTTAAGGCGATGATTTCCATCATTCTTCAAGAAGGCTGGGAAAATAAATCTTACATGGATGATCATACATCGGGCTTTGACCAGGTGAAATCAATGTTTGCGAATTTCGATGTTCGCGCCGCCGTAAAAACCTGCGGGCTTGATTTCGACCAGGTGCGCGAGGTGACTAAGGCTTACGCTACGCGTAAATCATCTTTGCGTTATGATTTGGGACTCTTCATGGGACGCCACAGCGCCGTAAATTCCTATCTTATCGTCATTCTTCAGGCAATCTGCGGCAGGTTGTGTGTTCCGGGCGGCAACGTCATTCATGGTCATTTGATGCCCATCGGGTCGCATACGGATGAAAGAAATCCAAAAATATGGCGCACCGTGACGACAAATTCCTTCCCGGTTTGCGGTGTTTTTCCTCCGAACGTCATGCCGGAAGAAATTCTTTCCGATCACCCCGAGAGGCTGCGCGCCGTTGTGG
>JBFYYA010000127.1:0-3552 GCA_041310245.1 Syntrophaceae bacterium
CTTCCAAAGAAGGAATTTTACCTGCGGCTTTTACTTCGCCGTCTATAACGAGCGCGGGTGTGGTCATCACGCCGTAGCTCATAATTTTTTTAAAATCTTGTACCTTGGATATTTCGGCATCTATATCTTCTTTTGTTACAAAATCACGCACCATTTCTTCCAGTTTATCGCACTTGGCGCAACCTGTTCCTAGAATTTCTATCTTCATGATGTTCTCCTATTTTTTACAAGCTTTCATGATGCTTTTTTGATCTTCAGCATTAGCGGCAAGAACCTCTTCCACACACCCCATGAATCCCATGATACAGGGACATCGCAGGGTATAGAAGATAGAGTTGCCTCTCTTTTCATCTGTTACCAGCCCGGCATTTTTCAGCACGCTTAAATGCTTGGAGACGGTGGAAGTATCTGCGCCGATCATTTCGGTAAGTTCGTTCACGCACCGCTCCTGACGCTGAAGCTCTTCGATTATCAGCAGGCGGCTGGGATGGGCGATGGACTTGATTATCTTCGCCCGTGCCTCATATATAGTTTTTCTATCTTTTTTCATTATATAATCTCCATTAAACTATTTGGCAATATAGCCAAATAGCCATAGATGTCAACTGTTTTTTATGAGGCATTTTCAGATTAGGGCCAGGCTTGGGAAGGTGGCCTAGAAAAATATCTTTACGCTTAATTGTATTTTATTATAGGATTAAAAAACAGATTATGCGGTAAAAAATGGCCAGAATATTAATTGTTTATCATTCTCAAACTGGAAATACTGAAAGTATGGCTGAGGCCGTGGCTGAAGGGGCGCGGGCGGTTGAAGGAGTGGAGGTGATTTTAAAAAAAGCCGCCGAAGCCACGCTGGAAGATTTATTAACGGCGGACGGTCTGGCGGTGGGCACGCCGGAGAATTTCGGCTATATGTCCGGGATGCTCAAAGATTTTTTTGATCGCACTTATCCAAGCGCGCAGGAAAAAGTATTCCGCAAGCCTTTTGTTGTCTTTATCAGCGCCGGCAACGACGGAACCGGAGCGCTTAAGGCTATCGAACGCATCGCGCTGGGTTACAAATTTAAAACAGTTTTTGAGCCGGTCATTGCCAAGGGAAAAATTACGGAAGATGTTTTAGAAAAATGCCGCGAGTTGGGCGGCACAATTGCCGGCGGCTGTCAGATGCACATTTATTAATTTAGCATTTGATCGGTTTTCTCTTCTTGCCAATAGGACACACAACGATGCATTTGCCGCAGATGCCGACTTCCCTCCCAAAGTTATTAAGCGATAATTCTCGTGCTTTTTTCAGGCAGGCAAACGGGTCAAAAAAAACATTGCGGTCGATGTTGATATTCCAGGCAAGGCCGTTGGCCGCTTGCGCGGGGCAGTGCCGGACGCAAAGATCACAGGTTCCGCATTGGCTTTTGTCAATCGGCTGAGTGCAGACAGGCAGCGGGTAATCGGTAAGCACGGTTGCCAAACGTACCCGTGGGCCATATTCTGCGGAGATGAAAAGGGCGGTTTTGCCTATCCAGCCGAGCCCCGCGCGTGTTGCCGCCATTTTGTGGGAAAAATCAAGGCGCAAGGTTTTAATAAAATTTTTATCTATATTCTCGTCACGAATTGTAGGTTCAATTGTCCATGACTTGTTTCCTTGCTGTTGTATATATTCAGACAGGCGATGCGCTATTTGCGAAAGCTCAATGTTCACTTCATTATAATGGTTATAGTAATCGAGTGTCGGCCCATCGATGATGGCATCGATTATCGTGTCGTCAAGTTTACGTCCCAGAACAATAGCATAGTCAAAACCGCGGTATTTATCTGACAAAAGTCCTTGAAGATTTGCATAACCGATAAGATAATCAGTCTTGTGCGGCAGTATACTATTGAAAGTTTTGGTCAAATCCATAAATACTCGTTTGCCTTTGGGCACGGGTAGGATGTTAAAAACTAAGATATAAATATGTCAAGGTAAAAATGACTTGTTATATGTGTCGCATAAACATTCTTTAAACCATGCTTGTATCTGTGGGTACATATGGATGGGAGTACGGAAAAAAATTGTTTCTCATAAAATAAAACCGCGGCCATTTACGACCGCGGTTTTTTGTCTGATTAAAAGCTTTTTTTTGGTTATACAACGCCGTAGGCCAGCATGGCTTTGGCAACTTTGGTAAATCCGGCAATGTTGGCACCCGTTACGTAATCTCCTTTTTTACCGTATGCTTCCGCCGTGTCATAGCAGGCCTTATGAATGCTCTTCATGATAAGGAGCAGGCGATTATCGACTTCCTCGCGTGTCCAGGAAAGTCTTAGGCTGTTTTGGCTCATCTCCAGACCTGATGTTGCCACGCCGCCGGCGTTTGCCGCTTTTCCCGGGCCGTAAAGGATTTTATTTTCCTGGAAAATTTTAATCGCTTCCGGAGTGGAAGGCATGTTGGCGCCTTCCGCCACGCAGATACAGCCGTTTTTTACCAGCGCCGCCGCGTTCTTGCCGCTGATTTCATTTTGGGTGGCGCAGGGCAGGGCGATATCGACCTTGATGCTTTGTTCTCTGATGACATCCCAAACGTTTTTGCCTTCGTAGCAAACTGTTTTATATTTGTCCGCGTATTCGGTGATTCGGCCGCGCTTGATATTTTTCAGATCAAGAACATAGCAGCACTTGTCATCATCTATTCCTGCTTCATCAATAATGGTCGCGGATGAGTCGCAAAGAGAAATAACTTTACCGCCCAGCTGATTGACTTTTTCCACGGCAAATTGCGCCACATTTCCCGCGCCGCTTACCGCTACGGTTTTTCCCTTGAAGTCCAAACTACGTGAGGCCAGCATTTCCGCCGCGAAATAGACGGTGCCGTAACCGGTCGCCTCCGGACGGATTAAGCTGCCGCCGTATTCCAGACCCTTTCCGGTGAGGACACCGGTATGCTCGTTACGGATTTTTTTGTAGTAACCATAGAGATAACCGATCTCGCGTCCGCCCACGCCGATATCGCCGGCCGGCACATCAACTTCGCCGCCGATGTGGCGGAAAAGTTCGCGCATAAACGCCTGGCAAAAACGCATTACTTCTGAGTCGGATTTTCCTTTAGGATCAAAATCGGAGCCGCCTTTGCCGCCGCCCATAGGCAAAGTTGTAAGGGCGTTTTTGAAGATTTGTTCAAATCCCAAAAATTTGATGATGCCTAAATTGACGGAGGGATGAAAACGCAACCCGCCCTTAAAAGGCCCGATAGCGTTATTGAACTGCACGCGGAAGCCGCGGTTTACCTGCACGTTGCCTTTATCATCGACCCAGGGCACGCGGAAAAGAATTGATCTTTCCGGCTCGACGATGCGCTCATAGATGCCGGCCTTCACAAATTCCGGATGCTTTTTAACAGTTGGCTCCAACGTCTCCATTACTTCCTCAACAGCCTGATGAAACTCCGGCTGGTTCGGATCTGTTTGTTTCACTTTCGCGATAACATCTGTGATAACTGACATAAATTTATTCTCCCTTTTAAAATATTATTGATTTCATGTTTAGTATTGCGCATGAAATTTTTAAAAATTATTTAT
>JBFYYA010000128.1:0-3859 GCA_041310245.1 Syntrophaceae bacterium
AAAGTCTTCGATTATGATAAACTTGATACTTATTGTTTTTAAAAACGTATCTTTATTTAGGCCATTTAAATCCTTAACCGCGCGATTATAATCCATTACTTCTAATTCGTTGTCAGGGAAAAGAACAGCCATAATCAAATCGCATTCTTTACTATTATTTAGATTATTATTCGTTTTTCTTTTTCGTCTTGCTACCTCAGTTGCAGCTGCCGCCCGGTGATGTCCGTCAGCGATATAAAGCGCCTCGACGGATGCAAATTCCTTTTTTAATTTTTCAATTACAGCAGAATCCCTGACTACCCACACCATGTGATTTACTTTGTCTTCGGTAACAAAATCATATTCCGGATTTTGCTTTGTTTCCTGTTCAACTATTTTATTTACAGCATCCCTTGCCTTGTAAGCTAGAAAAACCGGGCCGGTCTGCGCGTTAACTGCCTCAATATGGCGAATACGGTCTTCTTCTTTATCTTTTCTGGTCAGTTCATGTTTTTTAATTATTCCTGCTTCATATTCAGCGGCGCTGACCACCGCGACAATTCCTGTCTGTTGACGATTACCCATCCCCTGCCGATAAATGTAAAAATGACTGTCATCGTCTTTTTTAATAATTTTTTCATTTTTAAGTTTGGATATATTCTTTTTCGCGGTTTGATAGATAACATCCTCATTTCCCGTCTTTGCTTCAGTGACATCGATTTCCGATTTTTCCACACGCAAAAAACTCAAAGGATTTCCTATAACGGCTTTTTGCCCTTCTTCTTTGGTCATCACGTCGTAGGGTAGAGACGCAACTTTATCTACAAATTTTTTTTGTGGTCTTATTGCTTTAAAAGGCATTACTATGGCCATAAATAAATCTCCTCTTGCGCGTTTTGATAACATAATGGCATAATCACCGCAATATGAAATAAATGAAATTTTACACTGTTTGGTAATTTAAAAATGAAGAATAATCTTGTGTTCATACACGGCCTGGAAAGCACGTCACAGGGGACCAAAGGTCAATATTTTCAGAAACATTTCCCTGAGATGATCATTGAAAACTTTACGGGAAGCTTTGTTGAGCGCATGAACAAACTAAATCAGCTTCTTTCCCTGAGGGATAGTCTGGTTATCGTTGGCTCCAGCTATGGAGGCACTATGGCCGTTCAATACGCCGCAGAAAATGAAAAAAACGTAAAGAAACTTATTTTGTTGGCCCCGGCATTAAACCTGCCTGATCTTAAAATTCCAGAAAATAAAGTATTGAAAATGCCGGTCATTATTTATCACGGGGCAAAAGACGATGTTGTTAATCATCACGCGGTAAAAGATATTGCGCATAAAATATTTTTCGATCTCGAATATAATGTTGTTGATGATGATCATTCGTTACATGTAACCTTCCCTCTTTTAGATTGGAACCATCTTTTGGAAATTTAACAATTTCCGAATGAAGCTATCTCAACTATTGCCTTGACAATATATCCCATATAACTTAACATTCCGCAAATTTTACATATCTTACATTATGCCTATGTATTCGAAAAAAATAGTGATTCGTTATACGCCGGAAGTCGTTCAGGAGCCGGCGATTTATCATCTGGTTAAAAAATATGATCTTGTTTTCAATATACTCAAAGCCAGAATTTTCCCTCGCCGTGAAGGCGTTATTGTCTTAGAGCTAACCGGTTCTAAAGAAAATTTTGATCAGGGCATACGTTTTTTGAAAGAAATGGGATTGAAAGTCGAACCGCTCTCCAAAAGCGTAAGCCAGAACTATGATAAATGCGTCCACTGCGGTGCCTGCACCGCTTTTTGTTCCACCGGCGCCTTGGCTTTTGAAAATCAGACAAATAAAGTAATTTTTGATGCCGAAAAGTGTAATGGCTGTGAGATTTGCGTATCCGCCTGTCCTGTTCGGGCAATGGAAATTAATTTGTTATAATTTTCTAATAAGACTGAACTTCATACGAATTAATTATTCAAGAAAGACATAAAATATTCAGATGTCCGCAGAAAATAAATCGTTCGATAACGAAAAATACATTAAAGAACAAACCGCGGAAATTCTGAAGCGTGTAAAACGTTTTGACAACAAGCTTTACCTTGAATTCGGCGGTAAGCTTCTTTATGATTATCACGCCGCGAGAGTACTTCCCGGCTATGATCCAAATATTAAAATGAAATTAATTAAGGAGCTCAAGGACAGGGCTGATATTTTGTTATGTATTTACGCCGGGGATATCGAAAGAAAAAAAATTCGCGCCGATTTTGGAATAACTTATGATTCCGACGCCATGAAACTAATCGATGATTTGCGTGGCTGGAATATCAATGTGATGGGCGTGGTTATTACACGTTTTGAAAATCAGCCGTCTGCCATTTTATTTAAAAATAAGCTGGAACGCAGAAATATAAAAGTTTTCACCCATTCATATACCAAAGGATATCCGACAAATGTCGATTTAATCGTCAGCGACGCCGGCTACGGCGTAAATGAACACATAAAAACGGAAAAACCGCTGGTTATTGTCACGGGGCCAGGTCCGGGGAGCGGCAAGCTCGCCACCTGCCTATCACAGCTTTATCATGATTATAAAAACGGCGTTAAATCCGGATATGCTAAATTTGAAACCTTTCCCATCTGGAATTTACCGCTCAAACATCCCGTAAATGTCGCTTATGAAGCGGCCACGGCGGATATTCGTGACTTCAACCAGATTGACCCCTTTCATCTGGAAGCTTACAATGAAGCCTGTGTAAATTACAACCGTGATATTGAGGTCTTTCCTGTTATGAAAAGAATTCTGGAAAAAATTACCGGGAAAACTTCTTTTTACAAATCCCCGACCGATATGGGAGTTAACCGCGCGGGATTCGCCATAATCAACGATGAATTAACAAAAGAAGCCGCGAAGCAGGAAATAATCCGCAGATATTTCCGATATCGCTGTGAATACGCCATGGGATTTGCCGACGCGGAAACGGTGCAGCGTGTTGAATTGTTTATGAACGATTTTAATCTCAAACCGGAAAAAAGAATTGTTGTCACGCCCGCCCGGGAAGCGGCGAAAGAAGCGATGGAACAAGACCGCGGCAATGAAGGCATATATTGCGGCGCGGCAATACAACTGAACGACGGCACAATCATCAAGGGAAATAATTCTCCTCTGATGCATGCCGCGTCCAGCGTGGTAATTCACGCGTTAAAATATTTAGCTGATATCCCGGGCAAAATCAAATTACTGCCCACAAACATTACCGATTCCATCCGTAAGCTCAAAACGGAAATTCTGGATGAAACAAATGTTAGTCTTGACGTGGAAGAAGCTCTTATCGCGTTGAGCATCAGCGCCACGACAAATCCTGCCGCGGAACTAGCTTTGGATAAATTAAAGGAACTGCGGAATTGCGAAATTCATATGACGCACATACCCACGCCTGGCGATGAGGCTGGTCTCAGGCGTATGGGCGTCAACCTGACCACAGATCCTAATTTTTCAACAAACAATCTTTTTATTACCTGAAAATAACTTATATTTACATTATTAACACATTCATTCTTTCATTTAAAAGGAATGAAATTATTATTTGCCGACCTGTTCCTTGGAATCTTTAAGCATCTTATTTATGTTTCCGGGCAGCTCTTTTCCTTTGTAAAACAACTCTTTAAAATCTTCGTACATTCCTGTGCTTTTTTCTTTTAGTTCGGTCATTCCTGAGTTGAATAAATCAATCGTTTTTTGAATATTATTGGGATCTTTGATAATAAAAAAACCGCCAACAACAAAAAGCACGAGTATTAGAATCAATATCATTTTAATTAATTTTTTAAATATGAAATATAGCAACATAATCGTTAAAAAAATAAGCA
>JBFYYA010000129.1:0-3253 GCA_041310245.1 Syntrophaceae bacterium
AAAATCACCAGAAAACTGATGGATAAATTTTCTTGAGGTACAAACATTATTTTGGATCCGGATTTTACAAAATATTCACTGGCGCTTATCGAAAACCATAAGATTGTCTTTTCTTCGCAAGAAAGCGGGCTAAAACCTCTTTGGGAATGTTTAAAAATATTTCATAGATCAAAAAGAAACTTTATCTTGTTTGATAAAGTAATCGGGCTGGCGGCGGGAAAGATTATTGTTCATGCGCAAATAATATCGCGGATTGAAACACTTCTGGTCTCCAAACCCGCGAAAATATTCCTGGAGAAAAACAACATCCCCATAAATGCTGCCCAGATTGTCACCAATATCCTTACCAGAGACCGCCAGGCGATCTGCCCCGGTGAAATAATCGCTTTAAACATTTCCGACACTGATGAGTTTTTAACAAAAATAGAAGGAATGCTGAACTGCCAATAAGATCATTTTTTATCAGCGTGATATTTTTCAAATAGAAAAACTACGGTTTTTTATCATTTTTTTCCGGTTTCCATTGCGGGCACAAAGGCGAAGATCCCGGCTGATATTCACGGCAAACTTGCGGCCTTGTCTCATATATTGAGCATAAATACTTTTTCCCCTCATTATAGAGAAAAGGGCATTCACGAGGATAATCGCCGGTATCCACGGAAATCATTCTATCTCCCGCCCAGAGAAGATGGCGGTGTGCGATAATTTCCAGAATATCCTGCCTGCCTTCGGAGCGCCAGCGCTCAAAATCTTCTTTGTGCGCGTAGGCGGTCAAATCAACAAAACAGCATTTGCCGCAGCATAAACAAGTAAGCGGCCCACTCATAACTAACATCTTTCTGCTTTCTAAAAATACTTCTAACTTCCCCACACAATCCGGTCAAGTTGATCCAGCGCATCATCGATTGTGCCGGTATTTAGTACATAGGCGTCAGCCAGCGCGATGCAAATAGCAACGCCGTATTCAATTTCTCTCTGGTCTCTAAGCTCAAAGTGTTCTACGGAATCATCTTCACGGCCTCTTTTTTTAATGCGCTCCAGGCGTGCCTTAAGAGGCGCGACAACGGCCACGAGCTTGCAGTCTATCTGAGAACGGATCCATTCTACTTCCGGCCAGGAGCGGATACCTTCCAGAAAAACCACATCGCTTTCAGTTTTCAAAGCTTCGGCAACCGCCATACGTGTGACACCTAAACCATCCTTGCCACGCATTTCGGTAGATATTTTGGCCGATATTTCCGGATCACCGCTTACTCCTCTTTTGCGTATTTCCGCCCGGACAAAATCTCCTGTGGAAAATAAGGGGTATTTATGCGCTTGCGCGTATTGCGCGGCAATATTCTTCCCTGCCGCTGGCATGCCGGTTATAATAAATAATTTCATATTTCATTACCTATAAAAGTTAGTCACTTCCCCTCCAAAGGTTTAAATAGTAAAACCTGCTATACCTATTAGAACTAAAAGCTTCTGCAGACCTTGATTATTTTGCGCTCAATTTCCTTCGGTATATCTACCTCTTTATAAATTATACTAAAAGAGCTTCCCTAGTTAATGAGCATTAACAACAGACTTATTGATTTCTATGATAAAAAATGATCTTGAGAGAACTGGTAACCACTCAATTTAAATGTAATTTTCTAATAAAATATCTATTTTCTCTCAATTACCAACAGCATATATCGCTTGATCGCGGCAAAGATCACCGGGTCTGTTTTATCTGTATTCTTTTTGATTTTAGCTTCTATTTCGGGAAGAGCGCCTTCTAGCGCGTAGTGTATTCCCGGCGCCTTCGCCTGCAGTTTTTCGATAATAAAATCCTTTATCGGGAATCCTATTTTTGTCGTCAGCATATCAACATAGGAAATTGTAGGTAAAATGTTGGGGGTAATATCTTTCTGATAATTTATTCTAAAACCTTTTTCCTCCAATTTTTTAGTAAACAGCTCCCAGTTGTGACCGCCTTTACCCTCTTTTTCTTTTATCTTGAAGTAATCGCACACGATCCATTTTCCGCCGTTCTGGAGTATTTTATTAATAATGGGCAAAGCCTGGTCGAGTTTCAGATACTGTAATGATTCTGATGTAATGACCGTGCCGAAATAGTTAGTATAATTATCCGCCTTGATATCTTCAAAACGGCACTCCAGCAGCATTGTATCCTCGTATTTTTCTCTGATATGTTTAGCCTGGTTTTTATCCGGAGTAAGAGCGACTGCTTTAATCCCCTTTTGCGTCATTAAAGCAATCAGGCCTCCCATGCCGCAGCCTATATCCAGCGCCGGTTGAGTGGTTTCGGTGATAAGATTCACAATCTGCCAGCCATAATTTTCCTGCGCCTGATAAATATCATTCAGCGATATATCTTCCGGCTTTTTATTAGCATCTTCAAAATAACCGTAATGCTGGAAATCTCCGGGCAGTAACTTGGAATATAATTTCAACTGAGCATCATCAAACGCCCTGTCTTTCTTTTTCCTGCCCAGCTGTAGCTTTATGATGCGATATAGATGCTTAGGATAAAATAATCTTTTCAATACGGGAAAAATGATGTTTTTACTCACGCTGATTAACTGTCCTTTCTGGAAAATTAATTTTATATATATAGTTTTTTATCTTCATTAAACATTAAAGCGGAAGTTTATGATATCACCGTCCTGGACGATGTATTCTTTTCCCTCCAGGCGCAGGCGTCCGGCGGATTTTACTTGCGCGGCGGAGCAATTATTGGCAACCAAATCATCGTAAGACATGACTTCCGCCTTGATAAAACCTCGTTCAAAATCATTGTGAATGGTGCCCGCGGCTTTCGGTGCTTTGGTATTTACGGGAATCACCCACGCTTTTACTTCATCCTCGCCGACGGTGAAAAAAGAAACTCGCCCCAAAAGCGAAAAAGCGGCGCGGATAATACGGCCGAACGCCGGTTCCGCAATACCCATAGAGGCAAGAAATTCTTTTTGTTCAACGGCATCAAGCCCAATTAGTTCCGCTTCGATTTTACAACAGATGCCCACAACCGGCTCATCTAATTTTGCCTCTTTAGCAAAATCTTCGGCAAAGGAAAGATTATCCTCGGCCACGTTGACCACTACCAATTCCGGTTTGATTGTCCAGAATGAAAAACTGCGCAATAAAAATTCTTCCGCTGGTGTCAGGCCCACTGTGCGCAGCGGTTTCCCCGCTTCCAGACAATCTTTCAAGCGCGGCAGAATTTCATTTTGCGCTACATCCTGCGCGGGAATCGCTTTTTTGG
>JBFYYA010000130.1:0-4135 GCA_041310245.1 Syntrophaceae bacterium
GCGTAGCCGTTTATCGCCGCGATGAATGGTTTTGTTGAGCGCTCGATTTTATTCATAACATCATTTCCATTAGGGCCTTTGGCGATGTTGGCGAGGTCGCTTACATCCATGCCTGCGCAAAAGCCCTTGTCCCCCGCGCCGGTGATGATGACCACACGGGTTTCCTTGCTCTGTTCCACTTCGGTTACTGCCTGATTCAGTTCTTCGCGGATACCCAGATTAACGGAATTTGTCGGCGGGCGGTTTAGAGTGATGGTGGTGATAAAATCCTGTGTTGACAAAATAATGTTGCTGTATCCCATATATTACCTCCTTTGGTTTTTTTACATTTTAATATTGTTTAGCAAAATAAAAGACCTGTCAAGCATATAAGGTTCGCCCGCAGGCGGAAATCTCTATGGCGTTGATAATACAATATAATAAAGCGGCATAAAGGCCGGACTTTCAGTCTTTTTCGTGAGATTTTTCTTTGGATTTATGTTTTCTTTTTATTTTGGGGATAAATGATTTTTTTGGTTTTTTTCTAAAAACTCCTTCACGGAAAGAACGGATGTCCTCTATAGTATAAAAAGACAGAGGGTTGAATTTGCGAAGGATATTGAGCACGTGCCGGATATCCTTTCTTTTGATAATAGTAAAAACAACTTTTACCGGCCCCATGGAGCCTTTGGCGTCAATATAGGTTACTCCATAACCTTCGCTTTTGAGGCAATCGACAAGATCCGCCGCTTCTTTTTGCGTGATTATTCTGATAACAACCGTACCGATGGCCATACGCTCTTCTATGTATATGCCGATATAATTTCCCATGGCAAAGCCACCGGCATAAGCTACGTAATAAATGATATTGGTCAGGTTATGGATAATCTGAGTGATGGATATAAGCCAGATAAGAACTTCAAAAAATCCGATAACCGCTGCTAATAATTTCATGCCGCGGGATACGTAAATAATGCGCGCGGTATCCAGCGTGACGTCACAAATGCGCGCCATAAAAATAAGCAGAGGGATAATAACAAGAGTAAATAAGCCCGAATTGTAAAAAGACGCCAAGTCCATTTTTTACATGCCCTTTTTTTGCGAAAGTATAAGGGCGCGGTTCTCCTATGTCAATAATTATTAAAAAGCAATCAAATGTCTTTTTAGGCATTAAGCTGAAAATGTTGACATATGCCGATGCTTGTATATAATTAATTTCAATATATTTTGTTGTCATTTGTTCTTTTAGTTGGCCTAGGTCGTATTTTTTGAAGGACGGAAATAAATTTGTTTCGTGTATTTTGTCTTTAAATAAAAATGTTTTGTAAAAGGAGCCCAGAGCGATGTTTTGGCAGGATGTGTATTTTGGTAATTCAATAAAGGATTGGACAATAGCATTTTCCATTATCCTGATTGTTTTTACTGCTTTGAAGATTGTCCAGAAAATAGCAATTTCCAAGTTATCTATGCTGGCCAGAAAAACAGAAAATCAGATTGACGATCTACTGGCGGATATTCTGGCGAAAACAAAAATTTTAACTTTGCTGGTCATTTCTTTTTATGTAGGCCTGAATTTTCTTAACCTCAAACCCGGGATAATAGCCTTAAGCCAGAAAATATTTATTTTTATTTTGATTTTGCAGGCCGGCCTCTGGGCGGGCAGCGGTATCAACTTCTGGCTGGGACGCGCGGTAAAAAAACGCATGAGCGAGGATTCGTCCAGCGCCACAACAATCTCTTTTCTTGGCTTTGTGGCGCGCGTTTTTTTATGGTCAATCGTATTGCTCCTGATTCTTGATAATCTGGGCGTCGATATCACCAGCCTGGTTGCTGGTTTGGGCATCGGCGGTATTGCCATCGCGCTGGCTTTGCAAAATATTCTCGGAGATTTGTTCGCGTCGCTTTCCATTGTTCTGGATAAACCTTTTGTAATCGGTGATTTTATTGTCGTTGACGATCTGATGGGCACGATCGAGCATATCGGCTTGAAAACCACGCGCATCAGAAGTATCAGCGGTGAACAGATGATTTTTTCCAACAACGATCTTTTAAAAAGCCGTATCCGTAACTATAAAAGGATGTCCGAACGTCGTATAGTGTTTGGATTCGGTGTCGTCTATCAAACATCACTGGAAAAACTCAAACTGATTGACAAAATAATCAAAGAGATCATTAAGGAGCAGCCGCGGGCGCGCTTGGATCGGGTTCATTTTAAGGAATATGGTGATTTTTCGCTCAATTTTGAGGTTGTTTATTATGTGACCAACCCTGAATTTGGTGTTTATATGGATGTTCAGGAAGCGATTAATCTGGAGATGTTCGGACGTTTCCAGGAAGAAGGCATTGAATTTGCCTACCCCACGCAAACTTTGTTTATTCCGCGTGAAACATAGCGCAAGGCTTCATATATAGTTATTATTGATAGTGAAAATGTTGCTTGTGTGGTAAATAAAAAAGAGCGCAAGGTATATCTTGCGCTTAAATTATTTTATCAAATGCTTTTTTTGGGTATAAAAATATCGTACAGAAACTTGCTTTTATGAAGTTGTTTATCCGCGTTTTGCTGTTTTATCCGGTATCGCTTCTTGCGTTTGCCGCGCCATGCTTTGCAGGTTCATCAGTTTCGCCGGTTACGGGCGCGGAACTGGGTGTTGTTCTTCCGCTGTGGTCAGTGGCGCCTTTTGTCGGTATTTTGCTTTCCATCGCGCTGGTGCCTCTTGTCGCTCCCCGTCTCTGGCATCATCATTTTCCTAAAATTTCCGCTTTTTGGGCGGTGGTTTTTATTGTGCCTTTTTTATTTTTCTTTAGGGGACAAGCGCTTCATGAAATAATTCACGTGATCATTATCGATTATATTCCTTTTATACTTTTGCTTTGGTCATTGTTCACTGTCGCCGGAGGCATTTATATCAAAGGTTCTTTGAAAGGAACGCCCGCTGTCAATACGGTCATTTTGCTAATCGGCACGATGCTGGCGTCCGTGATCGGCACTACCGGCGCCTCGATGCTTTTAATAAGGCCGATATTGCGTTTCAATTCCTGGCGCGCGCACAAGGTTCATACAATAGTGTTTTTTATTTTTCTAGTCAGCAATATCGGCGGCTCGCTCACGCCTTTGGGTGACCCGCCGCTTTTTCTCGGATTTTTGCACGGTGTCCCTTTTTTTTGGACTTTGAATCTTTTTCCCAAAATGGCGTTTGCCTCCGCCGTGCTTTTGATTTTATATTTTGTTGTAGATTCCTATTATTATAAAAAGGAAATTAAAAATGATACCGCGGAATCCATTGCCGAACCTTTGAGCATCAAGGGACGCCGCAATTTTATTTTTTTGGCAGGTATTATCGCGGCTGTGTTATTTAGCGGGACAGTTAAACTTGGCAATGTGGAGATCTTTGGTGTTTCGCAGGCTATAGAAAATTTAATAAAAGACGTGATTTTGGTTTTTATGGGATGCCTTTCACTAATCTGGACATCGCCGGATGTTCGCAAAGGAAACGAATTCAGTTGGGCGCCGATTATGGAAGTGGCTTATCTTTTTGCCGGCATATTTATTACTATTGTTCCCGCGCTGGCGATATTGAAGGCGGGCGAACGCGGCGCCCTGGCTTTTTTAGTAAAGGGATTGGAACATCCGCAGCAATATTTCTGGCTGGTTGGATGCCTTTCCAGTTTTCTGGATAACGCGCCCACCTATTTGACTTTTTTCAATGGTGTCATCGGCAAGTTTTATCCCGGGGTGCCAGAAGCGCAGGCGGTATCCGCTTTAGTTGTAGAGAAGGTTCCTTATCTGATGGCTATATCCACCGGGGCCGTTTTTATGGGAGCAAACACTTATATCGGCAACGCGCCGAATTTTATGGTTAAATCTATCGCCGAAGAAGCAGGCGTGAATATGCCTACTTTTTTTGGTTATATGCTGAAATATTCTCTTCCCATTTTAATTGTTTTGTTTCTGCTGATGACTTTTTTGTTTTACTGATTAAAATATAAATATGAAAAACTGGATGCCGAAATAAAGGGCGTAGCGCGCGTCATAAATATTCCTTGAACATACCCGTGAAAGCAGATATAGACGCGCTGAACAATTAAGGAAAGACTTAAACAGGAGAATAACGAATGACTGTAACACTGCGAGATTCTTTAAAAACTATAGAAA
>JBFYYA010000131.1:0-4360 GCA_041310245.1 Syntrophaceae bacterium
AAGGCCATAACATACGGCAAAGGACACGATACAAAGCGCCAATGATACAACAAACAATATAGCCACCCAATCAGGCAACGTGCCGGAATAAAATAAAGCAAAAATACTGGCTGCCGCCCCCATTAATCCGTTGATAAGGGCAAAATATAAGGCAATAAGAACAATCGCAAAAGGCTTATTTTTTATCATAGCGTTTTTCTCTTTCTTGTTTAAAAAAAAAATTTAATAACTATAGTCAAGAATACTATAGTGCATAATTATAATATATTCTATCTTTTTAAAAATTAAGCGACAAAGCATTTTCGTGGTTAATATCATGAAAAACAAAGGGGTCAGACAAAACACGTCTAACCCCTTGATTTTTTGGTGAGCCCTGTCGGGATCGAACCGACAACCTACTGATTAAGAGTCAGTTGCTCTACCAGCTGAGCTAAGGGCCCTTTAGTGGATGTTGAAAAATACTCTATATTAAATACTTTTATCTTTTTTCTGGCGCGCCCGGTAGGATTCGAACCTACGACCAACAGATTCGAAGTCTGCGACTCTATCCAGCTGAGCTACGGGCGCGTAGTAACGATTCCAAAATGGGGTGAGTGAAGGGATTTGAACCCTCGACCTCCGGGGCCACAACCCGGCACTCTAACCAGCTGAGCTACACCCACCATTATATCCTGGCGCGCCTGGAGGGATTCGAACTCTCGACCCACGGATTAGAAGTCCGTTGCTCTATCCAGCTGAGCTACAGGCGCAAATATCTAAATCCGACCATAAAAAAGACTTAGCCTAATATCTTCTCTCCCCTTATTTGTCAAGATTAATAACTAAGAGCGTTATTTCGTTATTTTACATAACCCGCGATGCCGTCGAAACTATACCCTTTGTTCCTGAGGCCTGCCGCCCGGGAATCAGTAATATATAAGTAGCGGCCGCTGGAGGCGTTATACCAGCGGTATAATTCTCTGGTATTGGTTAACTTTGATGTTCCGATATTGCCGATAGAACCTTCAAATGTGTAGCCCTGTATGTTTTTCCCTCCCCCTGCCTGGTCATGATGGTAAAAATGATCTCGTTTCTGCGCATTATACCACCTGTAAAAAGGAGTGGTTCCGGGAGTACCAGACGCGAAAAGCCTGAAGGCGATACCATCTTTTGTATAATTTTTTCTTCCAAATTGCGCCGTGTCTTGGCTGGGAAAAGCGGTAAACAAATAATCATCGCCTCGTGAATAACGGTATATATCAATATCTCTGCCGGCGCTTTCCGGTATTACTTCCGCGAATAATTCTACAACTTCTTCTTCGCCATTGGCGGTAAATACGATGTTATCGGAGTAATAACCGGGCGCAAGTCCGGTGGAATTAAAAGTAACACGCAGGTAATTGGTTTGTGTCAGAATTGTCCCGGATATCGGAACGATAATTGTTTTACCCGCCGGCACGCGGCTGATATTTTTACCCAGTATTTTCAAGACTTCAAAAACAAGGCGGCTGTCTTTACTGACTATAGTTAAAACATGTGGCCCTTCAGCGAGATCCTCGGCAATCAGCAACTCGCCTTTATTTTCTTTAAACTCGGAAGGCCAGCTTCTGGAGCTAACCGGACGTTCATCCACATAAACCTGAAAACCGCTGACCTCGGGAAAGGTCGCCAGATAAAGGATTATACCGGTTCCGCTGAAGTTTAATCTGATGATGTTTTCTCCTTCGGCGACGGAAGGATAACCGTCAGTTTCCGTCCATCTACCTGACAATTCCATAATTTCTTTAAGATGAGCGGGCGCGCTGTAAATATTTTTATTTGTCACCTCATCGTTGAGAAAAGATATATATCTGCCCTTCTTGAAATCAGCGGCCTTTTCCTTACGCTTAGGTTTTTCTACCGCGACAGACCAGTCCAGCCTATCTTTTCCCTTGTTCGACAGCATTATTCTTTTAGATACAGTTTTCCCCGGCAAAACAGATCCCATATCAATTCTTTTAGGATTCAGATTTATTAAAGACCCGTTTCCAGCTGAGGCAGAAATGGAAAAAGCAACAAAAATAGTTCTGTCTCCGCCATTTGAGGAAATTCTTATCGCTTCTTTATGCATACCTTCTGATAGTTTTTTGTAAAAAGTAACGCTCTGTGCTTCCCCTTCCAGTTTTATCTCGACTAAATGGAGCGCCGCGCCGGCGGATCTTTCATCGGCAATCTGTTCTTCATCAGCAAGAGAGCTGACTTCCACACGCAAATAATCACCTTTTTTCGGAATGACAGAAAATATCTCTTCTCCTGATCGATATCTCCAGCTTTCCGGTTTCTTTGCGGACCACTCTAAAGAACCTGACCCCATATTTTTCAAAGTGAACAATCCGGAATTGGCGTCACCGGGGGCTATGTTTCCTAAATTTACTTCTCTGGGAGAGATAGATAATACCGGCGATAAATATTCCGTTGAAAATGCCTGCGGCGCGTAAAGCAAAAAAACAGCCAACGCGGTTACAACAAAGGCAATTCTTGATTTTGCAAACATCATAAATACTCCTGTAAAAAAGACATATAACTTTGTAACGCAAAGATTAAATTTCCGCAACCACTTTCAGACAACATGTCCGGACAAACCAATACCGGCAATGCCTGGCAGCATAAAGTTTTGCCAATAATTTTTATTTTGTCGGCAGCATGAACGAAATAGAAGCAGCTTGCTGGTTTTTAAGCCTTATTTAATGGTGGCTTCAAAATAATTGATACAAGTACGGATAGGCTGACAACAATGGCACCGGCAATAAACGGAACATAATAAGTTCCCGTTATATCCTTCAACATACCGCCAACAAGGGGTCCAGCAAAACCGGCCAGACCAAAAGCAGTAAAGAGAAGCCCATAGTTAGCCCCCTGAGCCGTGGGGCCGTAATATTGAAGACAGGTAGTCGGAAACAAAGTAAACATGGCTCCGTAATTCCACCCAATGATACCGGCAATGATGCCGAGAAATACCACTGACGGTCCCGCAGGATACAAAAGCGCCATGGCAATAACCTGCAGACTAAAAACTATCAACAATGAAAGTCTTGCACCTACCCTGTCCGCAACGGCACCGATCAGTATTCGTACAGCGGCATTGGTTATCGCCAGCGTACTCACCGCCGCAGCCGCCTGCATGGGCGCGAGGCCTGAGTCAGTTCCATGTCCGGCAATATGACTAATTACCATCAAGCCCGCGAAACAACCGCAAAAATAAGATAAATAAAGAAGCCAGAACTGTTTTGTCCGGATTGCTTCTCCAAAAAGATAATCCCGGCCCGGCGTTGCCATTGAGTTCACGGTCGCGCTTGCCGGATTCCAGCCTGCCGGTTTCCATCCGGCGGGAGGCACGGAAAGGCACAAGGCCGCAATCATTCCCATAATGCCCATAGCGATGCCGACATATATAAAGACATAGCGCCAACCTAGTTCAGGATCTGTAATAATATAGGTTGCCAGTGGCGCCATAATAAATGAGCCGATACCCAGACCCACAACCGCAAAGCCCGTTGCCAGAGCCTTACGGTCCGGCCACCATTTCGGGGCGGTGGCGATAGGCGGAAGATATACCAGTCCGCCGCCAAATCCCGATATCAAGCCATAGCTCAGGTAGAGCTGCCATTTATCCTGAATGAATCCCGAAAGAATGAAGCCTGCGGAAAGGATGATAGAACCGAAAATAACTACAATGCGCGGACCATATTTATCGCTCATTTTCCCCGCAAGGAATGTTGTCAAGCCAAACACCAGGGCACAAATGGAAAAGGCCATCGCAATATCCGCCCTGCTCCAACCGAACTCCGTGGTAAGGGGCTTGATAAAAACACTCCACGCGTACAGAAGCAGACCGCACACTGTACTGCCTAATACTCCTCCAAGCAGCGGCACCCATCTGGGCATGATATTACTCACTTTCTTATCCATTGCCTATTTTCTCCTTTTGTTTCAGGGAATTACAAAAAATTACCACAGTTTATATATTATATTTGTATTGTTGTATCTACTATGATACAAAGAATGTCAAGAAAAATGACGGCGATCAACTATTTATTAACAGACCAAATTTATGTTCGAATTTCTAGCTCTTATTAAACATTGCCCGACAGTACATATTCCTATCTGGAAATTTCGTGAGGGTTTTTTACATGGATGCAATCCACCTTAACAATACCCATATTCCCCTGCACTACCAGATTGCCGACTACATCCTTGAACTTCTCGCCAAGGGAAACCTCAGCCCGGAAGAGCAGCTTCCTACGGAGGAAGAATTAAGAGAAATTTTTGGTGTAAGCAGAACAACCATCCGCAGAGCCCTTGATCACCTGCGCAGTAAAGACCTGCTCGTACGCAGACAGGG
>JBFYYA010000132.1:0-4222 GCA_041310245.1 Syntrophaceae bacterium
TGAATAAATATCTGGAAACCGGCGAGCTCTCCGACGAAGAATTAAAAGCCGGTTTGAAAAAAGGTGTATCCTTTGGCAACCTGGTTCCCGTAATCTGCGGCTCTGCCATGAAAGGCATCGGTGTTTCTTTACTGCTTGATTTGATAGTTGGTTCTTTCGCTTCTCCCGTTGATCGCGGTCCGGTTAAAGGCAAGAAACCGAAAACGGACGATGTTGAAGAAAGGCAGCCTTCGGAAGACGCGCCCTTCTCCGCGATTGTTTTCAAGACAATCGCGGATCCTTACGCGGGCAGATTGACCCTGTTTCGTGTTTATTCCGGCACACTCAATTCCGACACCGCGGTTTATAATTCCACGAGAAAAATTACGGAAAAATTCGGACATGTTTTCTTTCTGGAAGGTAAAAACCAGAAGCAGGCTGAAACCCTTATTCCCGGTGACATTGCCGGCGTGGCTAAATTGAAGGAAACAACAACCGGAGACACGCTTTGCAACGAGAAATCTCCGATTATCTTTGAAAAAGTGCCCGTGCCCCCACCCATCATGTCTTACGCCATGGAACCAAAAACACGCGGTGACGAAGACAAAATTGCCTCATCGATACACCGCCTGACAGAAGAAGACCCGACCATCGTTTTCTCCCGCAATGTCGAGACCAAGGAAATGATTCTTTCGGGTATGGGACAGGTACATATTGAAGTCAATATCGAAAAAATGAAAAGAAAATTCGGTGTAGAAGTCAATCTGAACACACCCAAGATTCCCTACAAGGAAACCATCAAGGGGAAAACCAATGTACAGGGCAAATACAAGAAACAATCCGGCGGTCGCGGCCAGTTCGGCGATTGCTGGATTGATATTGAGCCTCTGCCCCGCGGTGGCGGATTTGTATTCGAAGACAAGATCGTCGGCGGCGTCATTCCCGGCCAGTATCGTCCGGCTGTAGAAAAAGGCATTGTGGAAGCGGCAGCCAAAGGCGTTATCGCCGGATATCCCGTGGTTGACTTTAAAATAGCGCTGACCTTCGGTTCTTACCACACCGTTGACTCTTCCGAAATGGCTTTTAAAATTGCCGGTTCCATGGCTTTCCAGAAAGGTGTGATGGATTGTCAACCCATTCTTCTGGAACCGATTGTTAATATCGAAATAGAAATTCCCGACGAATACATGGGCGACGTGATCGGGGATTTAAATAGCAGGCGCGGCCGCGTTCAGGGAATGGATGCCAATGGATCCAACCAGATCATCAAAGGCCAGGTACCGTTGGCGGAAATATTGAAATACGCTCCTGATCTTCGCTCTATGACCAGCGGCAGAGGAAACTTCACTTACACTCATTCTCATTACGAAGAAGTTCCCGCGTTTATCGCGGATAAAATAATCGCCGCTGCCAAAAAAGATAAAGAAGAAGAATAGCAGATGAATATCCGCGCCGGAATCATCACGGTAAGCGACCGCTCTTCTCAGGGGCTGCGCCAGGATGCGAGCGGCCCCGCGCTGGCAAAAATGCTGGCGGCCGAATCCATCGAAATATGCCAAACGATAATTGTTCCGGATGAAAAACAGGATATTAAAAAAGCGATAATAAATCTTGCCGACAAAGAAAACATTGATCTGATTTTAACCACCGGCGGCACGGGGGTCAGCCCCCGTGACGTTACCCCTGACGCCACAATGGAAGTAATTGAAAAGCAAATTCCCGGCATGGCGGAAGTCATGCGCCGTGAAAGTTCACGCATTACTCCCCATGCCATGATTTCCCGCGCGATTGCAGGAATCCGCGGAAACTCTCTCATTATCAATCTGCCGGGAAGCCCTAAAGGCGCCACGGAAAATCTTGCGGCCATTATGCCGGCGCTGAAACACGCCATAGAAAAAATCAAAGGCGATACTTCAGAATGCGCGGCAACTTCATAATTTCGCGACAAACTTTAGTTTAGCCATCTCTATTTTTAGTTTATATTGATTTTGTTCTTTTGCAGGAATCGCAAAGAATTGCGCTGATGCGTTCCTTCCCAGTAAATATTTTGGCAGATAGTACACTGATTAAACCTTTTGCAATGCTGAAAAACATACAGCGGAACTAAATCACGGACTTTTTCCGCTTCAATCGGCTCAAGAATTTTATTGCACTTGAGGCAGATCCCAAACAATTTTTCTTTTTCCGGCTTAAGCGAATATTTTTCGATTATCTCCTGAAGCTGCGCGGCAACATCAGTCTGTTTGAGCAAATGAAGCCGCCCGGAAAATTGCCTTTCAATCATATCCCCTCTTCTGGTGAGCACAATTCTATCTTCTTCCTGTGCCAGTCGCAGCATTGCCCTGCCTGCTTCCTTAGGATAAACACTGGTATCATAACCCAAAATCCTCAGCCACTTCGCCAGTTTTGCTAACGTGGCATCGGTAAGAAATTTCGGGCGGGAAGACATTTGATTAGTAGCTGTCTTGTTTTTTTGTCTGATCTATAACCGGAGGCGGTTCGTGAGCGCGGACTTCTTTTTTCAAATCACGTATAGCGCGGTTGAGTTTGCTTATCGTGCGGTTAAGGCGAAACCTCTCCACAACGCTGAAGAACCAGGTAATAATCACGCCAGCGAGCAAAGCCGCGAAGATGAGCATGTAAACCGGCACGTTGATATCTTTCATGTAATAATATTTTATTGTCACGACTTCAGAATTTAACTGGGAAAAAGTAACGATAAAAAAAGCGAATATTATGGTCAGAATTAAGTATACTACTCTCATCTTATCTTCCCTCCCGATGATATTTTTTAAAAAGCGGCGCCAGTTTGGCCGCCGTTGTTTCCACGTCTTCCGGTATCACCCTTACGTTTCCCACAACGCTCATGAAATTAGTGTCACCTTCCCAACGCGGTATTACATGCAGATGAATATGCTCCTCTACTCCCGCTCCGGCCGCCTTGCCGATATTCATTCCCACATTGAACCCGGAAGGATTCAGGGACTCGCGCAGAGCTTTAATTGCGGTTTCCAGCAGGTTAAAGATTTCTATTCTTTCCACCTGTGTTAGCTCTTCGTACTTGCCGACATGGCGATTAGGTATAATCATCAGATGGCCGTTCACGTAGGGATATTTGTTCATCATTACATAAACATTCTTCCCATCATAGAGAACAAATTCATCACAGCGAACGGAGCATTTACAAAAAATACATCCGTCTACTTTTTCGCCGACTAAATATTCCATGCGCCAGGGAGCAAATAATGTATCCATAATTTTAAGCCGATATTTATATGTTAATTATCCTACCTGTCAGTTCTTTGTCAATTTCCAAAATACCGATGGTTCTAGAGGAGGCAAAATGCCTCTGTGCCGCGGAACCCGGATTAAAAAAAAGCACGTTATCCTTTTTATGATTCGCGGGTTTATGCGTATGCCCGTAAACAACGCAATCCACCTTTCCTATACGCTCGAGTATCTTTTCTTCTATGCCGCATGGAGAACCCCATCCGTGAATCAGTCCGATTTTAAAACCTTTGATTTCAAAAATCAATTGCTCAGGTAATCTTTCACGCGTTTTATAGTTATCCATATTGCCGCAAACGGCTTTAACTTCTTTTTGTTCAAAAATGTCCAGCACGCCTATATCAACAATATCGCCCGCGTGAAGAATAATATCCGCGTCATTAAAGTGCCGGGCAACAATACTTTTCAGCTTATCGTCATAACCGCCCAGATGTGTGTCGGAAATAACCCCAATTTTGACCTTTTTTTCATCAATCACGGCTTATTTATTAACTATAAGACCTAAAAAAAACAAGCTTTATTTATAAATACAAAAAGGTTTTGATTTGACTTTAACCGTGATCTGAAGTTAATATTTGCCGCATGAATAAGCTTGAAGAATCCTTAAGTAAAATAGCCGAAACGATATCCGGCATGGACGAAGCTTCCTTAAGTTCGCTTTGGGAAAAATACAAAGCCAAAGCGCACAATTTCTCGGCTTCCACCGCGTGGGAAAAAGACTTTATAATTTTCTCCATCATCAACGCAATCCGCGTGAAAAACAGCATCTTCAATGAACAGATTTTAAAAAATAATTCACACGCCAACCAGCCGCCAAAGCCGGCGCGAGTGGCGAAACCTGATTTAAAACTGGTCAAATGATGGATAAGAACAGCGCCCATAAAAGAATTATCGAGCTGCGTCAGATAATTGAATATCATAACAAAAGATATCATCAGCATGACGCGCCGGAAAT
>JBFYYA010000133.1:0-3105 GCA_041310245.1 Syntrophaceae bacterium
AAAGTATAATATTGTGCCGTTCATCGGCGCTGTTTGTCAGTAAAACAAAAATAAAAATAATGAAAACAAACAGCGGTATGATTATTCTGGTAACTTCCTCAATATTATTTGTCCGGAAGTAGAATATAGCGGGATAAAAAATAATAAACAGTAGAAAATAAATATTCAGGTGGTTGTTTATAAGCCGCTTGATGGTCATTAATATTTAGGCCGCGTGTTTATTTGTCAATAATTTTTTGCACTTCTTTTTTATTTTTGATGTATGAGAGACAACTGTTCAGAAACCAGCCGATAACAAAACCAATCAGCAAAGAAAAGAATATCAGCACCGCGCGCGACATGGAAATATCCCAGAAAAGAAAGCTGACGGAAACAGCGGGAATATTCTGCAAAACAAAGATGAGAGCCAAAACGGCGAGCATAACGACCAACGTAATATTAAAGTTCATTTTTTTATCCTCCTGAAAAAATATTAAGTGGGGGCTGCGCTCCAATTTTTTTATTGAGCTCTAGCCTAGATGAGTGTGTTATTTCTCATCAGTTTTAGTATAATTTGGCAGATATTGTGTTTCCGGTAATTGAACCGGAGCTCACACTTTTTGAGATTAATGTAAAAGGTTGCTTTGGGGATACCATGGAAGTTCATGAGTCTCCTTTTTGCATAGGAACAGAATGATTCAATGCCGTTAATGTGCTTTTCGCCGTTGGTAAATTCATTCTTGTCATGATGCACACGATAATGCTTTTTGCATCCTAAGTCAACCAGGCCGTTATAGGCGCTCAAATATTTGGACTGAATAATGATTTTTCGAGGCTACTTTACCGCGAATAATGGACTGCAGGGTCTTTCGGGCACAATCAGGAACTATTTCCGTATAGATCTTGTCGCCTCGCTGGAGAAGGCCAAAGACAGGGGTTTTGTTATTGGCGCCACGTCCACGCTTTCTCTTGACTCTTATGGCTCCGAAGTATGATTCATCAACTTCTATTTCTCCATGAAAAGGTAATGATTGCTCGCAGTATAAGGCAATCTTTTTTCTGATCAAAAGCAAATAACGGTTGACCGCATTACGGTTCAAACCGGTTAAAATACTGATGATATGAGCGTCCAAATCCAGAGAAAAATAACTTGCTAATTCTCTAAATTTGGCTTCAGAAATTCTTGAACGTTTTACATACCTGTTAATTGTTGATATAATTGATTTTTTAGCTTTTTTTGTGCTCCTTAACTAGCCTAGAGCCTTGTTTAAATATCTTAACTTTGTATTTAGATTGTCTTATGATAGAAGCAACATATATTTTTAAATTACGTGAGGTAAAATGATAGATTCTAATAAAATAGCCGTTGTTTTCCCGGGGCAGGGCTCGCAAAGGCCCGGCATGGGAAAAGACTTTTATGATGAAATTCCTGTAAGCCGTCAGGCTTACGAAGAAGCAGCGGATACGTTGCGCTGGAATGTGGCCGCGATGTGTTTCGGTGACGATCCAAAATTAAATCTGACAGAATACACACAGCCTTGCATTGTTACCACGGAAATCGCCATGCTCAGGGGGTTGAAGGAACGTTTTGGGTTTACGCCTTCGTATTTCGGCGGTCATTCTCTGGGCGAATTCAGCGCGCTGGTAGCCGCGGGTGTTTTTCAGTTGAATGAAACGGTAAGGATAGTACAGGCGCGTGGAAAGCTGATGCAGGATGCCGTACCGGTAGGCGTGGGCGGAATGGCGGCGGTTATTTCTGAAGAAATAGATATTAATAAAACCAAACAGCTGATTTTTGATTTACCGGTTGATGTGGCCAATATCAATTCTGCAAATCAGGTGGTCATAAGCGGAAAGATCGCCGGTCTACCCGAAGCCGAAAAACGTCTCACGGAAGCTCTGGCCGGACAGAAACCTTTTCGCTTTGTGCAGCTCAATGTTAGCGCCCCTTTCCACAGCCGCTTTATGCAGGTTATTGAAGACCATTTTGCCAAAGTTTTACTGGAAAAAGCTAAAAACATAAAAAAAGAAAGCGCAACGAACGTTACATCAAATTACACTGGAGGTTTTCATACAGCCAGCGCAACTCAGATCAGGGAAAATCTGGTCAGGCAGCTAAGCAATACCGTAAAGTGGTGCGACAATATGCGCACGCTGGCTAATGAGACCACAAATATTTTCGAAGTTGGCCCGGGCAGGCCGCTACGCGATTTTTTCAAGACCATTGGAATCACCTGCACCTCGATTACCGGATTGACGGCGGCGCAGAAGAGTTTCACCGGGTAAGTTAGATATTCAATCATTTTTGTGTAACTGAAAAGTTACCAGGGAGGAATAATGACGGATAAAATAAAAAATACGCCGAAGAATCCGATAAAGATTCAGGATAATACTTTCCGTGACGGTCATCAGTCGATATACGCCACCAGAATGAAAACAGAAGATATGCTTCCCATCGCGGAAGAAATGGATAACTGCGGTTTCCACGCGATGGAAGTATGGGGCGGCGCGACATTCGATACCATGCATCGGTTTCTGGATGAAGATCCATGGATGCGCCCCCGTATTTTGAAAAAATATATTACCAAAACACCTTTCGCGATGCTTATCCGCGGACAAAATCTGGTGGGTTACCGCCATTACGCCGACGATGTCGTCAACGCTTTTGTGGATAAAGCCTGTGAAATCGGCATTGATGTTTTCCGCTGCTTTGACGCGCTTAACGATTTCCGCAACATGGAATCCTGCGCCCGCAGAATCAAGGAAAACGGCAAGGAATTTCAGGGAGCGCTTTGTTATTCGCTGACGGATGTCCGTTTGGGCGGCGAAGTTTATAACCTGGAATTTTTTGTGAAAAAGGCAAAAGAGCTGGAGCAGATGGGTGCGGACGCGGTCTGCATCAAAGACATGGCCGGACTTCTCTCTCCATATGATGCTTATGATCTGGTTTCGGCCATAAAAAAAGAAATCAAATTGCCATTGCATCTGCACTGCCATTACACCAGCGGCATGGCTTCGATGACTTATCTCAAAGCTATTGAAGCGGGAGTTGATGTTGTGGATACATGTCTCGCGCCTTTCGCGCTTCGAACTTCCATGCCTGCCATTGAACCTATTATCGCGGCG
>JBFYYA010000134.1:0-2914 GCA_041310245.1 Syntrophaceae bacterium
CATAATTTGACTGGAATTTATCGATGTACTTTTTGAGAGCCGGAATGAAAAACCATTCCCGACCTGAGGCAGACCTGAGATCAGTGATTGATTCTCTGACGTCAGCGTGGGCATCTTTTGCCACTTCCACAAGTCGCCCTAATAAGGACTCAGCTTTCTCATTATTGCCGTCATTTATCCATTTAACAGCAGTTTGCGCCTGTATACTCACATAACCAAGGATCTGTCCGATACCGTCATGAAGCTCCCGTGCCAGACGCTCTCTCTCTTTAAGCGTGGCAACCACACCTTGCTCTTTGAGTATCCGGGTTTGTGCTCGTTTTTCCTCAGTCACGTCATGGAGCAGAAGTAACTGCCCAATGACCTCACCGAGACGCCCTCTCAGTGTTGTCAGTTTCAGGGTGTAATGTCGAGCTGAAGTCCCCTCCCCGAGAGTTATATCCATTTGGCCTATTCTATTATTTTTCAACTGTTCGAGGAGACCCTCATCGATAGGCATTACTTCCGTGAAGCGCTTTTCACACAGGTTTTTTTCAGGCAATCCCAATATGGAAGCCGCCATAGGATTCACATCAACGATCCGTTCCTGCAAATCGATTACGAACAATCCTTCGCTCATTTGCCGGAGAACAGCCTTGCGTGCCGCCGCAACCGGGTCGATTGCGTGAAAGCGAAGGAGCGCCAAGGCATATGCCACAGCCACCACCCCTATAGTAAACAGTACTGATTCCCCGGGCCCTATCAGATCGTTGTCAAGTTTATCTATGGCATATACGATACGACCCACAATTTGGCCGGACAATATTATTGCCACGGGCAAACGTTGCCCGGGTGAAGAAATGGCCAGCCAAACCAGGACCACAAAATTAACAAGACCTATAAGATAGATATAACTGTTAAAGAACCAGTAGAGTTTGCCGGGGGATGCAATAACATGCCTGTTCATTCGAAATCCGGTCCATATGAGGTGATGGGCATCGTTGGTTACAATGAACAGAACACTAATTAAGGGAAATAGAAACAAAAGGGCATAAGTGCCACGGGTTAACCACCTTCCCAGGCCGGCGTATTGCAGCACAAAACAGGCGATAGTAGCGCCGACCGGTAGTTGCCATATTGCCTGAAATTTGACCCAGAAAACTTTGGTAGAAAAGTCCACGGCGGAGAGTTCCAGAATCACCCCGAGCGTCCATAATCCCCCTATAAAGCACGCTATGACGAACGGTTTGGCTGCTGGTATGTGTCTCCGACGCCAACTGTACAAACCCAGATAGATTACCAGGGCGAGTGTAATTAATGCCGGCCAAATATCGACGCTGTAAGAATAGGATAAACTAATCGGGCTATCACCTGAATCTTGCATATCATCACAGATAACCACATATCAAAATCAAAAATCCCGCTAATGAGTTTTCAGATTAGTTGGGGTAAATACACATTTTTTTGATCCATAATTTGTTTTGGCCTTTGTTGTCAATCGGGAAATAAAAGTGTACCATTTAACGGAAAATAAAAATGTACCACCATGGCCGTAAACAATATTTACCTAAGCATGCTTCATGCCGTTATGTTATGCATACCTGGTGAAAGAAAAGTTTTTATTTGGCAGCAAGCTGCGCTCTAAAAAAATTATTTTCCTAATTTAAATCTAACAATGACAGAATATTTTTGATCGAAAACATAATTTTGTTTAAATCAAAAAACAAATGGAGACATGAGAGATGACGAGGAAAATAAAAGTTCTTTTTATCTGTAGACATAATAGTGGTCGAAGCCAGATTGCTGAAGCATTCCTTAAAAAATATTTTGGAGATTATTTTGAAATAGAAAGTGCCGGATTCGAACCGGTAGAGGAAATAAACCCGTTGGTGGTTAGGGTAATGAATGAAGTAGGTATTGATTTGTCCGAAAAGAAACCGCAAAATGTCTTTGAATTGTTCAAACAGGGAAAAATTTACGAGCACGTAATTACGGTATGTCATGATACGGAATCAAAATGCCCAATCTTTCCGGGTATTACAAATCGTTGGCATTTGCCGTTTCCGGATCCCGCAGCCGTTGAAGGACCAGAAGAAGAAAAACTTGAAGGAGTTCGTAAAATTCGCGACATGATTAAAGAGTGGTTGCACAATCCCCCAGCCGATAGTATAAATTTTAAGGCATTGATAGAGGAAAAGGAAAATATTTTAAATATAAAGAAGATAATCTTATGAGAAATGGTTCTTTCACATGGGTTTAAATTTTATTAGTGGCGTTAAACTTTGCAATGAGGAAAGGCAAATGCCTTTTAGCTATTAATGATGTTAGGACGCAAACAATGATAAACTCATTTATTACGGCGCTCGATAAAGTTCACTCCGGTATAGGTCAGGGCGGCGTTTTAGAGCAGATTGACAAAATCTATCGTAAGCAGCAAAGGATGATTTTGTTTGAAATGCTAGAAAAAGTCGGCAACAAAGAGGTAGAAAATTTTCCGGTTATTTTTTATAAACATATTATTCAAATCGGGAAAAAACAGCCGGCCATATTACGCTTCTCTCTGCCGCTTTGGAAAAATCATGATGAGATTTTCTGGCAATCCCTCGGAGATTATGTCATTCTTGCTGTGCACCGGGTGAAAGACTTAGAATTCGATAGGATTAGAGGCCGGATGAAGGTGGAATATTTTGCTAAGATAAAAGGCCGGATAAAATATCCCGAAGACATCAAGGAGATCATCCAAAAAATCGCTTACCTTGTGGATACCGAAGCTTTGCCTACAGACTTCACTCGCTTCAGGAGCATGGAAGAAAGACGTGACCGTTTGGGCGAGATGAGCAAAGAACAGGCGGCCTTAATCGGCGCGGCATTAAAGTTTATCAAAATAAAGTAGGGAACGAACGAGGGAATTATGTCCCGGACGTATTTGCTACGT
>JBFYYA010000135.1:0-3635 GCA_041310245.1 Syntrophaceae bacterium
AGCGCTACGACCTGATCTTATTTAAAAACGGCGCGTTGGCGCAAAGCGGATTTGTATTGGTCAATCACCCCTTCACCTTTGAGCGCGTGCGCTTCTACCAATCCAGTTACGGCGCCTCTGACGAAACCAAAGCGATCATCGCTTACGCGGTGACGGGAAAGGAAATTGCCAAAATAGCGGTAAAAGAGGGGGATACTTTTGAGCTACCGCGGTTCAAAGCCAAAGCCACTGTTTTACGCATAGAGGAAAACATCATGAGGCTTGGCCCGGCGATAAAACTCAACATTGAAGCGGGTAAAAAAAATACCCAATTCTGGGTTTTTCAATACATCGATGAAATTGCCCGGGACAATCCCGGGTTGTTTGCTCAAGTGCCTCTCTTTAATCCCAAACTTTTTTCGCCGTTGGTTTTTTCACTGGAGAGATTGAATAGCCAATACTTCACAGGCCTCAGGGTGGCAAGTGATCCGGGTGTTCCTTTAGTCCTGTGCGGAGGCATGCTCATGCTTTTCGGATTGATTATTATTTTTTTTACCGCACATGAGCGGATCTGGCTGCGCATGGAGGGTCAACCGGAAGGAATAAAAATCAGCGTGGCCGGACACGCGAGCAGAAACCAAGCCGTGCTGCAGCGGCGCTTGGCCCGACTGTGCCAAAATCTCCGTAGGGAGCTGGCGACATGACACATACGACTATTTTAAGTTATGTCACTTTTATATATTTTATTTCTTTTGTTTTATACCTTTTCAAAATGATTCTGCAAAAGGATTTCTGGGGCCGCATCGCTTCCTTCGCGGCCGGGCTGGGTTTTTTCACGCACACACTGGCCTTTATTTTAAGATGGAAAGTTTCCCACGACATGGGTTTCGGGCACGCGCCACTGACCAATCTTTATGAGTCACTCATCTTTTTTGCCTGGTCGGTTATTTTTCTCTATTTGGCGGTGGAGTGGCGCATTAAAAGTAAAAGCCTTGGTGTCTTTGTCGTGCCCGTGGCCTTTCTCATCATGGCTTATGCATCCATCGCCCCAGGCATGAACACCCGCATTGAGCCCCTTATACCGGCTCTGCAAAGCAACTGGCTCACCACGCATGTTCTTACCTGCTTTATGGGTTACGCTGCTTTTACCGTCGCTTTCGGGTGCGGCCTGCTCTACCTGTGGAAAGACAAAATGCAGAACAAAGCGACGCAAGGCGCATCTGCTCTCTCGCAGAAACTCCCTTCGCTGGCCATGCTAAATACGCTTATTTACCAGAGTGCCGCGCTTGGTTTTGTTTTTCTGGCGATCGGAATTATCACTGGCTCGGTCTGGGCGCACTACGCCTGGGGTGCCTACTGGAGTTGGGATCCGAAGGAAACCTGGTCGCTGATCACCTGGCTGATCTACGCTATTTTACTGCATGCCCGCTATGTCCGCGGCTGGCATGGCAGGCGGTTGGCTGTTTTGGCTATTGTCGGTTTCGCCTGCGTTCTTTTTACCTATCTGGGTGTGAATCTTTTGCCAAGTCTGCACAGTTATCTATAAAAGTCTTCTGAATTATTCCCTGCTTTCAGTTTCATATACTTCATGTTTATAATGAATATTTTACATAAATATTGATAATTACCTAGCGTGTAACTGGCGCTTGCGGATCCTGCATCCATTCCTGCATGCCGCCGTCATAGAGCCTGACGTTGGTATATCCCAATATCTGCGTCAAAAGATAAGACCAGATCGGGCAGCACTGACCGGTGTCGCAGTAAGTAACGATGGCAACGGAACGATCTTTTCCCACAGCCGGTTCGGCGATGGCTGCCAGTTCCTCTTTGGTCTTGAATGTTTTATCTTCATTGAAAGCGCAGGAGGTGGGCAAATTGAAGGCGCCGGGGATATGGCCCATTTTAGGGATGCAGTCGAGCTTTTTTTGTCCGGAAAAGTATTCAGGCTCGCGGACATCCAGCAAAACCAGCTTGCCCAGACCGCCCTTGACGTATTTGGCATCGGCAAACTTATCCCCAACATATTTACCATGAAATTTTTTCGGCTTTCTGCGTTCGATCTTTTGAGAAAGCGGTTTCTTTTCCGCGATCCACTTGTTGATGCCTCCGTCTAAAAGCGCAACGTTTACGATGCCGGCATACTGCAGCGTGCAGGCGACGCGCGCACTCTGGTAACTGAGCCTTGGCGTGTCCATGCAGCCGATTACAACCACCCAGTTATCAAAATCAATCCCGAAATACCCGATGGTGTCGTTCAGATCGTCTTTTTCAGGGAGGGAGGAATACAAGCCGTTTTTCATATAGGCCCAGGACCCGTAAAAGGCGTTTACAGCGCCGGGGATGTGTCCTTCACGGTAGTCTTCCACCCGTCGCACATCCAGGACCACCAGCTTGGGATTTTTCAGATTCGCCATAAGCCAGCCAGTAGAAACAATCGGCGCCATCTCCCTTGCCCCACTGGAACAAGGCAACAAAAGAAAAACAATCAGAAGCGGAAGGATTTTTAACAATATACTTTTTCTCATATTCCCTCCTTTTATTAAACATGAAAGTTTATTTATTCTTTAAGAAAAACGCCCATACCTTTTTAGTTATTCTGATTATATCACAATTGCGTTAAAATTGAGCCATATAAAATCTAAACATCACCCGCGAGCAAGTGAAATCATCATCACCATGCCCGCCAGCGTTCTATATGGTTAATATTATTTAATCAAATGCCATGGAGGTTTTCCACACTTCCCAGACTTTGCCTACCAGATCTGGTCCGGGTTTTAGCGTCGGCTTACCCGGTTTCCAGCCCGATGGTGTGGCCTCGGTTCCCTTGCTGTTGCGCACATGCTGGAAGGCCTGCATTTGTCGTAAAGTTTCGCCCACATTGCGGCCCACCGGAGGAGTAAGAACTTCAAAACCCTGAATGATACCATCGGGATCAATAAGAAATCTGCCGCGCGCCTCCACACCCGCGTCTTCCAGATAAACACCAAATACGGAACCTACTTTTCCTCCGCCATCAGACAACATCGGGAAAGGAATGCCGCCTTTAACCATTTTAGAAAGTTCATGGTCATCCCACATTTTGTGGACAAAAACACTATCCACGCTCATGGACAACACTTCCACTCCGAGTTTCTGAAACTCCGGATATTTTTCGGCGACCGCCGAAATCTCCGTCGCTCAGACAAAAGTAAAATCACCCGGATAAAAACACAGGCTCACCCACTTTCCCAGATAGTCGGAAAGTTTCACGGAAACGAATTTGCCTTTATGATAGGCCGGAGCGGTAAAATCCGGCGCCTTTTTGCCAACGGTTACCATAGCCCTCACCTCCTTGATGGCTTCTTGTTTGGGGGTTTCTTTTTTATTGTCAACTTTTTCTCCGACCGGACCGCCAGTGGGTCTGGCGCAACCGGCCTTTATTTCTTCAGCCATAAACAAAAACCTCCTTTATTTATTTATCCCTGTTTAATGTGCCTTTAAATATCTTCTCTTCTTGCTTCTCAACACACTTTTCCCTGCAAAAATGATTATTTTTTTGTGTTCGTCGGCATCATGTTTTCGGGCATCTGCACAGCGACGACTTCCCCTGTCGCGCAGACTTTACCATCCGCAATGAGACGTGATTCCACCACGACCCTGCGGCCCTTAATTGCTTT
>JBFYYA010000136.1:0-2862 GCA_041310245.1 Syntrophaceae bacterium
TTTAGGGGCGATACCCTATATACTCATATAATAGTACGCTTCGCCATTCCAACGAGGCTGGACAATACCAAAACGTCAAATACTCGTCAACTGATTTATTTTTCCCTGAAAAAGCCGGTATTTGTGAAATTAACGGCTCAAAGTGACTCCAACGCGGTCGCAGTAAATTTTGATCGGGCAGGTACTGCAGACAGGAGACACAGGTTTACAGGTTTTTCGCCCGAAGGCGACCATCAGCGTGTTATATATTATCCAATGGCGGCGCGGCAGTTTTGCCCGCAGGGCGAATTCCGTTTCGTCCGGTGTTTTAGTTTTGACGTAACCCAGGCGGTTGGAAATTCTGTGCACGTGCGTATCCACGCAGATGCCGGGTTTGCCGTAAGCCAGGGAGATAACCAGATTGGCGGTTTTTCGCCCCACGCCCTTGATGCCCAGCAGATCTTCCAGATTATCCGGCACGCGGGAATCAAAGCGCTCGATTAACTCCCGGCAGACATGATGGATGGTGCGCGCCTTGACGCGGTAAAAACCGACCGGGTAAATTGTTTTGGCGATTTTGTTTGCGGGAACTTTAAGCATTCCCGCCGGCGTGGAAGCAAGCCCAAAAAGCCTTTCGGTGGCAAGTTCCGTTACTTCGTCCTTTGTCCGGAGGCTGAGCAGCGTGGAAATTAAAATAACAAAAGGGTCGCGCTGATTTGCCGCCAGATGCGAGACAATAGGCAGCGTTCCGACTTTCAGCTCTTTTTTCAGGATTTTAACGATGCTGTTGATTTGCTTATCTTGCATTTATTATTATTACAGGCAAAAAGCTGGTTCCCGCGCGATAGATTTAATCAAGTTTTCCGCGGCTTTTTCCTGTGAAAGTTTGCCGGTTACGGCAAGCCACACGCTTCCTTCCGCGCCGCAGACGCCGCCTGCCGAAACTAATTTTGCTTTTGCTCCGGTGAGTAACTCAAGTGCGTCAATCTCGGTGAAAACTTCTCCCGGCACGGGCATGAAACGCGGTCCCTCTCCTCCCGGTTCGTTCATCAAGGCTACAGCTTCATCAATGCTGCCGCTGATGCGTTTTTCCAGGCCGACGGGGATAATCAGACGCACGCGCCTTCCTACTACCACTCTTAATGCCGCTCCGATTGTGCCTGATTTAGAATCGGCAATCAAGATGGCCGCCCTTTTATTTTCCAGATCAAGCGCGTTGGCGCCTTTGAGAATCACATCTCCCTCTTTTAGGTTGTCGACAACATCAAAAATGTTTTTGCCCTTCTGCCAGAAGCAGTTTTGGATGACCAAATCACCGGAGAAACCACTCTGATCCGCAAGCCTGCCGCCTGTTGTCTTCGGGCCACCCGGAGGCAATACAATGCCGCGTAAAAAACGGCCGCGCGGGAAAGCCGCTCTTTTGTCGATTTTAGACAGCATTTCCTCGGCTATATATCCATTGGTTGTTCCGGCAATAATGACAATGGTTCTTTTTTTATAAGCGGCAACTATCGCCGGATGCTTCAACATCGCCTTGGCTATAAGGCGTTTACCCGCGGCGGGCGTAAGGATAAATTGTTTCATAAATCAAATTCCTTTCTGATTTATTATAAATCATAAGACATAAATGCCACTAAAAAAGGCAGATAATTGAATTTTTTTGTGTTAGTTTCAATAAAACCTATTTTTTGATACCATTTTTTCAGTTCGGCTTGTTCCGCGATAATACCAATGCTCGCCCGCCTGGCGCCGGACAATTTTGCTTCATTTAAAGCATGATCAACCAAAAACTTTCCTATGCCCTGCTTGCGCATTTGAGGCAAAACAGCAAGTCTTTCCAGATAAGCCAAGTCATTTTCTACCATTTCTAAAGCGGCGCAACCACAAGCCTTACCATCTTTTTCGACAAGAAAATAAGTCACGCCTCTGTCCATGTCTTTTTTGATCCAATCAGGCTCGCAATTCGACGCATGTCTGGGGGCGGTTTGTCTGGTCAGGCCGAAACGCACTGCCACATCATGAAAAGAAATTCTTATAATATCGGTCAGCAACGGAATTTCTACTGCTCCGGCTTGACGAATTTTAAACTTTTTCATGCTATTTTCCATAAAAAAGCTTATTTACACCAACTTTGCTGGTCTTGCTTAGTCGATTAAGACAAAACCGTACCGGTTCTGAACATCATTTTTATTTTGCAGGACCTCACAGGGCAGTCCCAAACCACGCGTGGTTTTGTATACATCAATACCGAAACTGGAGTCACATGGCCTTATTTTTTCCGGTTTCGGGCAAGACGTGCCTTTTTGAACAACGCAGTTCTTGCAAAGATTGCAGCAGCGGATAGCAAAAGCAAAATAATAACCATCGAGAAAAGCACTGCGTTCGATTTTCAGAACAGCGGCGCTGAGCTGGCGAACATCATGGGAATGAACCAAAAGAATGTGTTTATAACGTTTTATCATTTCCACTCTTTCCCGGTAGGTTGTGTCCCTAGCCCCGCAACGCAAGTTGTCAGCAACTGAATATTCGCATCCCCATCGGCATTTCAGTATAGCCCGGATATCAAAAACAATATTTTTTGGAGATATCATTCTGACCTCCGTCATTTTTAATGAGTATGCCAGCGCGATATATTTTCCCCAAGCACCTTTTTGCTTCATTAGAACATTGCCTGCCCGTATTTATCTTTATAAGCCATGTCCGATACTGTTTTGCGCGGCGGGCCTTCACGCAGCGGCAGAACAGGCCGGCCGATGGGAATAACGGCCACGACCTCGCGTCCTTCCGGTACCGCGAGAATTTTTTTGCACGCTTCGTGATTGATCAGGCCGACAACCACCGTGCCCAGGCCCAGTTCATGGGCTTTGAGGCAAAGCGTCTGCA
>JBFYYA010000137.1:0-3457 GCA_041310245.1 Syntrophaceae bacterium
GCGCCCGGCACGGCCTTTGAAGACATTCCTGCTTCCTGGACCTGCCCCATCTGCGGCGCACAAAAAGATAACTTTGAAAAAGAATAATAGATTAATAAATAAATTCACTGCAGCGAATAATGCTAAATTTTAGCCAGGCAAAATATATGAAGAGCGCTTATTTCACTCACAAATCTTATTTCACCGGCGGCATGGGAGTCGTTTTCCAAATACTCGCCGCGGAGAATAAACCTCAGAAAATTCTAGACATTCCCGCCGGCAGCGGATTACTGGGCCATCGTCTGCGTGAACTTGGCCATGTTGTGGTCAATGCCGATATTAACCGCGAGAAGCAGGATTTCATTTTTGCCGACATGAATGAGAAACTGCCGTTCGCTGACGGTGAATTTGACGCCGTCAGTTGCATGGAAGGAATTGAACATACCATTGAACCTATGATGCTGATTAAAGAACTATGCCGCGTCACAAAATCCGGCGGCAAAATTATCCTCTCCACTCCCAACATTCAGAATATCTATTCTCGCCTGAAATTCATGTGCATGGGTTATTTTTTTCTATTTAGCCCATGGGGCAGCATCCAATACAACATTGACGAAAAAAAAGACCGCGGACATATTTCTCCGCTAACCTATCTCCAGCTTCGTTATTTTTTCCAATTACGCGGAGCGAAACTCGTTGACGTGAAGTGTCAAAGATGGAAGAAAAAATATCTTATCCCTTTCCTTCTGCCTTTTGTGGCCGTAGGATGGCTGTGGTCCCGAAGCGAAATGCCCCGCGAATATAAAGCGAAGCCTGAACAACGGGAAGTTTTACGTCATCTGTTTTCCCCCGCGGTTCTCTTCGGCCGCTCACTCATTTTGATATTCCAGAAAATTTAGCCAAATATCAGTACAAGCGCTTTTTGCAATTCTTCACTTTAAAAATTAATAATTGCCGGATATCGGAGAATGTCCGGTTGAGCGAAAAAAGATTATTACCGGAATAAGGGCGATCATCGTCAGTACCGCGCCGGCGATGAAAACGGCCGGATAGCCGAAGGTCTGGGTAAACATGCCGCTTAGCGCGGCGGCAATGCCGGAGACGGTAACCTGCAGCGCCGCCTGCAGTGTGTAGTCGGTGCCGGGTGATTCTTTACGGCAAACGCCCATCATCAGAGTGAAAAGCGCCACTGTCGAAAGGCCGTCGGCGAACTGTTCCATGCACACTACTGAATACAATATTGATTTATCAAACGCGCCGCTGACAACAAATAAGTATCCAATAAAACCCATTGCCTGCAAAGTTCCAAAAAGCAAAAGCGCGTTGCGATGACCCAACCTCAGCAAAAATAAGCCGCCCAATAACGCGCCGCTAAGTCCCGCGATCACGCCAATCACACCCGTGATCAGTCCAATATCCGCAAGCGATAATCCCTGATCCGAAAGCAAAGGCCCGATCATGCGCGAGGCCAGCGAATCACCCGCTTTAAACGTGGCCACCGTGATCAGCCACCACGCCATACGCGGACGCGATACAAAATCGGCAAAGAGCCGCACATAGCCGCGCCAGCCCTGCCATTCAGCACACTTTACCGCGCCTTTGTCCGCAACAGGCGTTTCGCGCATAAACCAAACGGGAAGAAGAACCGGCACGATTAACAATGCAAGCGCGCTGTAGGATAATTGCCAACCGAAACGACCGACCAGCCACAGCAAAAGGCCGCCGCCGAAAATCATCCCTATTTTATAGCCGATCACCTGCACGCTGTTACCTAAGCCCCGCAGGTGCGGTGTCAGCCTGCTCACCGCCAGCCCATCGGTGGCAATATCCTGCGTGGCAGCGGCCAGATTCATCAAAAAAAGCACGGCCATCAGCAAAGCAAAAGCCTGCGAAACCCAGGCACCGAAATCACGCGAAGCAATGATAAGCATTAGGCCGCAGATAATCAGGTTGAGCGTTAAAAGCCATCGGCGGCGCGTCCAGAAACGGTCAATAAACGGCGCCCAGAGAAATTTCAAAGTCCAGGGCAAGGAAAGCAGCGCGGTAAAACCGATAGCGGAAAGCGAAACACCATACTCGCGCAAGAGTGGCGGCAGAGCCTTGCCCAAAAGACCGGAAGGCAACCCCTGCGCGAAATAAAGCATCGCCAAAAGCCCCAGAAGCGGCGTATCTGACCAGCGCAGTCTATTCATAAATGTCACATCCGAAAGAGAATCTGCTCAAATATTAAATCTTGACTTAGATTTTTAGTCTTGAGCCTTTCTGCTTTTCCAAATCCTTTTTAGCCTTAGGGAATTACTCACCACAGAAACAGAGCTCAAAGCCATCGCCGCGGCGGCGTACTCGGGATTGAGAAGAATCCCAAAAGCTGGATACAACGCGCCTGCCGCGATAGGAATACCGATTACATTGTAAATGAATGCCCAGAAAAGATTCTGCTTAATGACGCGCATGGTGGCTTGCGACAAATTAATCGCCTGGGGCACGCCGATTAAATCATCACGGATTAATGTGATATCTCCGGCTTCGATTGCCACATCCGTGCCCGCGCCAATGGCAATGCCCACATCAGCCGCCGCCAGCGCCGGCGCGTCATTGATCCCATCGCCCACCATGGCCACAACTTCGCCTTGCGCCTGAAGTTTTCTGATTTCCTCGGCCTTATTCGCCGGCAGGACCTCCGCCAATACTTTTTCTATTTTTAATTGCGCGGCAATTGCGCGCGCCGTTCCCTGATTGTCGCCGGTGATCATCGCGATTTTTAGACCGCGCTGGTGGAGACTGGCCACGGCAGAAGCTGCGGAATCTTTTGGCACATCAGCCAGCGCGATAATACCGATTATTTTTTTCTCCCGCGCGACAATAACAGCGGTTTTGCCCTCACGAGCCAGTTTGTTTGCCACCTCAGCCAAAGCAGTTGCTTCAATTCCTTCGCTGCGCATCAGCATAAGGTTGCCAATGAGTGCTTCCTTGCCTGCTACCTGTGCTTTCGCGCCCAGTCCGGAAAGCGCTTCAAATTTTTCCGCCGCGGCAATGGCCACATTGTCCGCTTTTGCCCGCTTCAAAATAGCCTGCGCCAAAGGATGCTCGGAAGTTTTTTCTAAAGCTCCGGCAAGCGCCAACACCTCGTGCTCATCAAACCCCGCGGCAGGAATAATATCAGTTACCATTGGCTCACCTTTAGTAAGTGTTCCCGTTTTATCAAAAACAACGACGGAAAGCTGATGCGCTCTTTCGAGTGCTTCGCCGCCTTTAATCAAAATACCGCTTTGCGCGCCCAGCCCCGTGCCCACCATAATCGCGGTAGGCGTGGCCAGACCCAGCGCGCATGGGCAGGCAATAATCAGCACGGAAACAAAATTAAGCAGTGCGCGGCTGAAAGTTGCATCCGCGGGCACAAAATACCAGATGACAAAAGTGATAATAGCGATGAAAAATACCGCCGGCACAAAAACAGAGGCGATTTTGTCGGCCAGCC
>JBFYYA010000138.1:0-10361 GCA_041310245.1 Syntrophaceae bacterium
CAATTTCTTTCTCCGTGTTATAAATACTTAAACTGAAGCGCACGGAGCCGTGAGCCATGGTAAAAGGAACTCCCATAGCGCGCAGAACATGTGAAGGCTGCAAAGACCCTGAAGTGCAGGCAGAGCCTGAGGAAGCGCAAATACCAAGTTCATTCATCAGCAGGAGTATCGCCTCCCCTTCCACATATTCAAAACTGATATTTGTAGTGTTAGGAAGGCGATTTCCCGTATCGCCGTTAACCCTGCTTTGAGGAATTCTTTTCAAAAGCTCCCCTTCCAGTTTATCGCGTAGTTTCTTTACGTATGTATTTTCCTTATCCATACTTTTTGCGGCCAGTTCGCAGGCTTTGCCTAAACCGATTATACTGGGAGAGTTTTCCGTACCGCCGCGGCGTTCCTTTTCCTGATGGCCACCGATCAAAAAAGGCGAATATTTAGTTCCGCGCCGAATGTATAAAACACCGACACCCTTGGGCGCGTGCAATTTATGCCCGGAAATGGATAGCATATCAATAACATTCTTTTTTAAATTTAAGGGGATTTTACCTGCGGCCTGAACAGCGTCAGTATGAAACAAAATGCCTTTTTCATGCGCCATTGCCGCCGCTGCTTCCACAGGAAAAATCACACCCGTCTCATTGTTGCCCCACATCAGGCTGACCACAGCAGTATCCGGTGTCATACTTTTTTCCAGATTTTCCAGGTCCAAGACTCCGTTTTTATCCACCGGTAGTTCAGTAATGCGATACCCCTGTGTAGCCAGATGTGCGCATAATGCCCGTACTGCCGGATGTTCAACGCGGCTGGTTATTATGTGTTTTTTATCCGGTTGAGTTGCTAAAGCGGAGCGAATTGCGGAATTGTCGCTTTCGGTTCCGCAACTGGTAAATATTATTTCTTCCGGTAGCGCGCCGATGAGCGCGGCAACCTGCTCCCGCGCCGTGCGAATTTTCTGTCCCACTTGACCACCGAAAGTGTGCATGCTGGAGGGGTTACCGTAATATTCACGAAAATATGGAAGCATCTCCTCCATAACTTCCTCGGCCACCTGCGTTGTCGCGTTATTATCCAGATATATTACGTTCACTTTTCCACCTCCTCCACGATCAAATCAGGCGAGACAAATTCCTTTAATTTCAATTCCACAAAATTTTTCAAAGTAATATTGGATGCTTTGCAGGTGGCGCAGGCGCCGCGTGTGGCTACCATAATACGGTTTCCGATAATATCAATTACTTCTATATCGCCGCCGTCATGCTTAAGCGACGGCCTTATTTCCCTTTCGATTGTTTCCTGAATCAACTGTATCTTCTGCAGGTTTGTCATTTTTGGTTTTATATCCGGCTTGTTTTCCTTTTTTACTCTTTCGATAATCGCCTGAATATCTTCATGACAACCACCGCAACCGCCGCCGGCCTTTGTGTAATTAGTTACCTCTTCCACGGTGGTCAAATTATTTTCCCGAATTGCTTTTTCAATTTCTTTGTCCGTAACGCCAAAGCATTCGCATACAATTTTTTCATCCGTCAGTTTCGCCGGAACTCCTTTGTAATTTTCGACAGCCTTTTCCAGAGCCTGCTTGCCCAGAACAGAACAATGCATTTTTTCGTCCGGCAGACCGCCTAGATATTTGGCAATATCTTTATTCGTCACTTTCAGCGCTTCTTCCACGGTCATCCCTTTGATGATCTCAGTAAGCGCTGAAGAAGAAGCGATAGCGCTGGCGCAACCGAAAGTTTTAAATTTCGCTTCTTTGATTTTTTTGTTTTCATCAAGCTTAAAAGTGAGCTTTAGCGCGTCGCCGCAGGCCAGCGACCCAACCTCGGCCACGCCGTCGGGATTTTCAATCTCCCCGACATTCCTTGGATTAAGGAAGTGATCTTTCACTTTATCGGTATAATCCCACATAATTTTCTCCTCATATTTTCAAGAAAGGCGTTGCTCGAGTATAATAAATATAAATTTATTCAAACACTGATTGGTGGAGGCGGCGGGAGTCGAACCCGCGTCCGAAAACCTTCCGCTGGAGAATCTACGTACGTAGCCTTCGTTTTATAACCTTCACGCTGGATTGCTCCCTAAGGCCGGATCGCCCCGCGCTATCCTGTAAGTATTCGCCGCCCTCCCCCAGGCAAGAAGTTTGGCTATCCTGTCTAAATGACGTTCTGTTCCAGCCAACAGGAAAACCGGGCAGAACGTTAGCCGACTTAAGCGGCTAAAGCGTAATCGTAGTTGTCTGCGATTATATGTTTCCTACCTGTTTAACGAGGCCTGTAGGAACCTCGGTACGCATCTACAACTTCAAATGTCCCCGTCGAAACCGTGACGCCCCCAATCTCTATTTATAAGTAATATATTAAGTTATTACCTTTTTGTCAAAAGAACAATTATAATTGATGATTATTTGTTAAATGTAATCAATAAATTAACGTGATTGCTTCACTTTTTTACTCTCGGCCAGGCGCATTTGCCTTCTTTCTTGCGCTTCCTTGTTTCGGTGGATATCTTGATTTTTCTCCAGAATAAGAGGCGGCAGGACGATCGGCCGGTTATTTCGATCAAGGGCAACATATGTTAAATACTCGGAACCAGTGTGCATTTTTTCTCCAGTCAGCGGGTTTTCAGATTCAACCCGTACACCCACTTCCATCGATGTTTTGCCGACAAAATTAAGTGAAGCTTTAAGGGTTAAAAAATCGCCTATAAAGACAGGGTGATGAAAATCAATGCGATCAATTGCCGCGGTTACGACATTTGCGCGAGAGTGTCGTAAAGCGGCGACACCCGCCTCCGTATTGATTAATTTCATGATAGCTACGCCATTGAATATTGCCGGCAAAATTCGCGTCTTCAGTACGCAATACTTGGGCTAAAACCAACCTGCTTTCGATGACTTTTTCCCTTTAATTTATTATCCTGTTTTTTCCCTATACTTTAATTTGTTTTGATTTAAAATTACGCGAGATATCAAGGCGTTCTTCACGTTTTTTAATGTCCTGACGCCGATCATGCAACTTCTTTCCTTTGCCGATACCTATTTCCACTTTGACCATGCTGTTTTTAAAATAAAGTTTCAGCGGAATCAGAGACAGACCTTTTTCCCGTGATTTTCCATATAGCCTTTTTATCTCTCTTTTATGTAAAAGAAGCTTTCTGCTTCGCAATGGCTCATGATTGTAGCGGTTACCATGATCGTAGTGTCCGATATGAAGTTCCCGCAAATATACCTCATCATCACTTACAACAGCGTAACTGTCTTTTAAATTCGCTTTACCGGCGCGCAACGCCTTAACTTCTGTTCCCGTAAGCACCATTCCGGCTTCATAGGTATCAGTTATTTCATAATCACGGCGCGCCGTTTTATTGGAAGCTATCAGTTTTTGTCCTGTATCCTCTTTTGCCATTTTTTAACTTTCACATTAATCCAAAATTATTTCTACATCTTTTTTGACAAGGGCAATAGATAATCGGGTTTAACGTGGCTCATTGCTTTAAAAATATTATCACGGATTTTTTTGTTATCTTTGGCCATATCGTTTAAAAGGTTTTTTATATACAATCTTCTGGAAGTTACACTTGTGGGGCATTCATTTTCGGCTACAGGGAACTGTCTCTCCCGGCAATACTTTTTTACCAATTCTTCGCGCATATAAACCAGCGGGCGGATAATATGTAATTTACCGCCGAAAATACTTTGTTTCGGCACCATCGTGCTAATTTCCCGTCCGTAAAAGATATTGATCAGTAAAGTCTCAATTATATCGTCACGATGGTGAGCAAAAGCTATTTTGTTGCATCCTTGGGCCGCGGCAATTTCAAATATTCTTTTTCGGCGCAGACGTGAGCAAAGAAAACAGGGATTTTTTTTATTTATTTCGGAATGCGCCACAATGCCGATATCCGTCTTTTCCATTATATGGCGATAATTATTTTCCCGCAGATATTTTTCCAGCGAATTATAGGCTTGACATGAAGGATCAAAGCCCATATCAATGTTTACGGCAACAAATGAAAAACGCGGCACAAATATCATCGGCGAATCAAGTAAATCAAGCAGAACATAACTATCAGCTCCGCCGGATATGCCTATGAGCAGTTTATCTCCTTCCTCTATCATTTCAAAATCCATAACGGCTTTTTCCAGCCATTTTTTTAAATGACGGTATAATCGGGTATCTTTTTGTTCTTTTCTTTGAACAGTCAACATATTATAAATTTCATCAGTTTATTCTTTACTTTTACACTTAAATACTTATGTGCCAATTATGACATAATATTGAATACTATTAAAGAATGTATCTTTACGATTTTTGGCTAAAGTTATTGGAGAAATTTGAAAAGACGGCGGCGCAATACTTCCATTTCCGCTCTATTTTCCGTTAGTGAATATATTATTTCTTTTTTACCCGATTTTGTGTCCTTTGCTATAGCGGATATCAATCCCATTTCTTCCAATAATTTGATTACATTGATATAGTTTGATTGAGAAAGTGATTCTTTACGCAGAATTTCACCTTTTCGATATAATCTATTCGCCAATGTTCTTATTTTTTTAAGCCATTCTTTTTCCACCAAAGGACTCTTCTTTAAATAGGAACAGCTGCGCACTACTATCCAGCACGATTCGAGATAATTATGAATAAGGCCAGCGAAAGACTTAAGCTTAATTCTTCCCCTGACTTTTACTTCTATCCATACTTCATCTTCACGCTCTTCAGGTCTTATCATTTTTCTGTTAAACAGATACTCGAGAACGCCATTAACCTCATCTACATCATCTCTCTCTTCATCAAAAATAAACTCATTCCATAGAAGTCTCTTCAGATATTTATAATCCGCCATAATACGGCTTAACGGTATCACGTCTTCGTTGCTTTTTACCATGGATGTTGCTACAAAACTTAAAGGCACAAAGAAATGCAAAATGTTATTTTTATAATATTCCAGGTACAACCTTTTATCTTCATCCAGCGAATAGACAACTTCTTGCATTTCCTCCTCTTCGTCCTCGTCCGCGGAGAATTTGGTAATAACATTGGATTGCATATAAATATTAATGGCATCAATAATCGCTCTTTCCCTGTTTGCAAAAGATGCCGCAAATTTGACCTTTTTTATCAAGAGAAATTCATAATATTCATTCAGGTTATCCATCAGTTCATCAAGGGATATACCACGGCGGTCATGGCTTAGAATAACAGCGGCCAAAAGCGCAAATGGTGTAACAACAGATACTTCATTTATCCTTAAAGCAATCTCATAACCTATTTTTCTGTAAAGTGCCTGTCTTTCCACAACCGTCATTTTTTCAATTGGTTTTTCTTGGGCCGCGAGATATTCTTTCATGGCAATAGGCTCGCCGATATTCAGATAAACCCGCCCGTATCGCTTGCGTAATATACTGCTGCTCTTGATAATTTCGGCTGTATTTTCTGGTTTTTTTTGCTCTCCCGACAGCTCTTTAAGATACGTTTTTTCCTCAATAACCCTGTCGTAACCGAGGTAGACAGGAATCGCCGCGAAATTTTCACAGTATTCATCCTGCAACGCCTGTATGAACATGGAGAGCAGCCCGTACTTTGGCATAATCATTTTTCCGGTCCGGCTGCGGCCTCCTTCTATAAAAAATTCCACCGTTAAACCCTCTTTGAGAAGCATAGCCATATATTTGGCAAATACTTCCGAATAAAGTTCATTGTTCCGAAAACTACGTCTCATAAAAAAGGCGCCGGATGTGCGGAAAATGTAGCCCATTGGGAAGAAAGAAAGATTATCCCCCGCAGCAATAAAAGGCAGCTGGAGATTGTTTTTGTATAAAACATAGGAAATCAACAGATAATCTATATGTGAACGGTGACAGGGGATGATGACCAAAGGCATCTTTCTGGCGATATTTCTCAGCTTGGCCAAACCTTCCATATCGATTAATAAACCGTCATAGATATTGTTCCAAAGCCATGTCAGTGTTTTTTCCAACATCTGAATAGATGTTTCGCTATAGTCGGCAGCGATTTCATAAAGATATCTGCTGGCGTCTTTCTGCACCTTAATCAATTTCTTTTTTTCTCTTGCCGCGTAATCGTGGATGAATTTTCTGATGCTGTCATCTTCTAAAACCATTCCGATAATTTCATCTTTTGATTTCAGGACTGGCCCGACCACTACGGTTTTCTCTTTTTCAATGCGGTCAATAAGCTCACCGCGCAGATCGTGAACGATTGTTTCCATCGGGGTTTTTTCGCTGCATACATTCAAATACTCGGCCAAATTGACCGGTTCGCAAGGAATGAGAAATGCTTTGTTCGCATAGCGGACGAAAGTTATCAGGCGTCGGATAGTTCCGGTATGTTCCGTCTGTCCGAAAAGAACATTGATGATACTCTCTTCTTCCTTTTCCCGCCTTCTGCCGTAAGAAACGAGAATGGGGACAATGAATATGGGAAAATCAGCGTTTTTCTGAACATTTATGAGGCTGGCGATTCCGCTTTCGGCGGTTATGTCTCTGATAAACTCAGACTCTCCGAGATGAATGACTATGCTGTTTTTCTCGCGTACAATGGCTTTGAGATAAGTAAGTTTGCCGGCCCACGCTTTTTTCTTACTTATAAAGCGTCGAAAAAAAGAAAACCAAAAAAACTTGAGCAATTTGGGAAACGGCTGCCAGAAGGTCATGTTCATTCCATGACCATAAACCGGTTGAGGCAGCCCTTTTCTTCCCGCGACCTCATACACAATAAGAGCATTCAGTTTACTTCTTTGTTTAATCGCGAAGACAACAACTCCGCGTTCGGCAAGTTCTTTTATTGATGCCACATATTCATCCGCAATTGAAATACGCGAAAGAAATATTTTGGCCAGCTGAAAGCGCAGAAAATCCTGCTTTTCGTAAATGCGCCCTGAATAATATTTTTTATTAAAATATTTTTTTACCGTTTTTAATTCGGCAATCATTTTATAAAGCCTTTAATTAATCCTAAATGCGTTTAATTCTGATAATTACCACGCGTTTTATTAAGCCTTAGCATTTATTTTTTGCGGGTATTGCTTTTTTTGTGATTATTCAATAAATTATGTTCGTCATCACACACGAATTGATCAGGGAATCTCTTCATCATGTATTCCTGCACATAGGCGCGAACTTCTTGAGAAGTTCCAAAGGATAGCGCCTTTTTAAGCAATACCTTCGATTCCTCCACCGTCGCGTCACGGACAACTCTTTTAATGCGCGGAATCGCCAGATGATTCATGCTCAGCTCATCTAACTGAAGTCCTAAAAGAATCAGCGCGTAAAGGGGCTCACCAGCCATTTCCCCGCACATCGCAACTTTAATGTTTGCGGCATGCGCGGCATCAACCACTCTTTTAATCATTCTTAAAATTGCCGGATGCAACGGTTCATATAAATAAGTGAGTCGTTCGTTAGCCCGATCAATCGCCAGGGCGTATTGTGTTAAATCGTTCGTGCCGATGCTGAAAAAATCCACTTCCTTCGCCAGTTCATCGGCAATTTCCACGGCTGCGGGAACTTCAATCATCGCGCCTATATCCATCCGCGGCGCAATTTTAACCCCTTGCGCTAAAAGCTCTTCTTTGGCTTCCTGAAGTAATTTTTTTGCCTCACGGATTTCTTCTATTCCCGAAATCATCGGAAAAAGAATTCTTACATTGCCCGCGGCGCTCACGCGCCAGATGGCTCTGAGCTGCGTTTTAAAAAGCTCCACTTCTTTGAGACAAAACCTGATGGCGCGCAATCCCATCTGCGGATTGAGCTCTTTAACATGTTTTTGATCCGGCGCTATTTTATCACCGCCTAAATCAAAAGTTCTGATTGTGGCCCACTGCAAATCTTTCGCGCTGGCTATCTGTAAATAGTTATTAACATGCTCATCTTCCGAAGGTAAATCATGTCGGCTGATGTAGATAAATTCCGTACGGTAAAGTCCTATATGTTCCGCGCCGTGCGCCACTGCTGAATGTATTTCTTCAACAAACTCAATATTGCCGCCTATGTGAAGCAAATAACCGTCTTTTGTCTGCGCCGGCAGTTTTGCGTACTTAAGATATTCCTCGTCAATCGCTGAATAATGACTCTTCTTTTCTTCATATCTTTTAATCACGTCCGGATATGGATTTACGATAACGACACCGGAAATGCCGTCAACAATTACCTCATCCCCCGTTTTAACTATCTGGGTGATATTGCCCAATCCGGCCACCGCGGGAAGTTCCATGGCTCGTGAAACAATCGCCGTATGCGATGTTTTACCGCCGATATCGGTAGCAAAGCCGATTACTTTATCCATCTTCATCTGCGCTGTGTCCGCGGGAGAAAGATCCGGCGCGATAACGATTACCTCTCCGCCGATATCCAAAATAATTTCTCTTTTTTCACCGGATAGATTGCGAAGTATTCTATGGCCGACATATTGAACATCGCTGATTCTTTCCCGTATATAGGCGTCGCCCACCTGTTCGAATATTTCCTTGTAATAATCAAGGGTTAATCTGACAGCCCATTCAGCGTTTATTCCCATCCTTCTTATATATTTTATTGTGCGGCTGGTAAATTTTTTGTCTTTTAAAATAAGAATATGGACATCAATAATATAAAGCGGTTCATTAACGCCGGATTTTTTAAGCTTGGATTGAATTTCCTGCAGCTGCTTTTCTGATTCCTTAAGCGCTTCCTTCAATCTTTCAATTTCTTTCGGAATCGATGAAGCTTTTTTAAGCCGATAAAAGGAAATATTGCTGTCCAGCGGATCAAATAAATACGCCTTTCCAATAACCACGCCGGGAGACACTCCCAGGCCTTTAAGAGCGTATGTTTTTTTTGCTTGTTCGGGACTCATTTATCTTTCATTCTTCTCCAAATTTATTTTCAATCAGTTCTCCCAAAGCTTCGAGCGCCGCGGGCGCGTCATCGCCTTCGGTTTTAACTGTAAGCTCACCGTTTATCGGGCAAGCAAGCGTAAGAATTCCCAGGATGCTTTTACCGTTGGCTGTTTCACCGTTATGTTCGACATAAATATCGGATTTAAAGTTTTCGGCCACTTTAACAAAAGAAGCCGCCGCCCTGGCGTGCATTCCCAGCTTGTTCTTTAATTTATAAGTTTTAAGCTCTACCAATTAATTAATTCCCGCAATGTTATAATAATAAAAAATAATGCAACTGATCCGTAAATAATGTAAATTTGCGATAATCCTTTTTTAATCAAAAAATAAAAAAACATAACAATCGCTATTGCGACCAAAGCCATAAAAATGCCGTAGGTATTTATAAATGGCGAATATTCGGCATAAGACAGCCAGGCGGCAAAAAACGCCATTATCACCAGAGACATCCAGCGGATTAAGGAAGTCGCCCGCGGCAAATTCAACGCGCGGATAAATTTCATTCCCTGCTTGCCTCGCCTGTAACCTTCAATAAACCCTTTTATTCTGATAAAAAGATGAGGCGGCGTATAAATCAATAAAAAAGCCAAAGGCGCGACTATAAACCCCTTAAACGCCAGAATCACCGCCACTATGCCGGCAAACGGCCTTAAAGCTCCCCAAAAAAAAGTATCTCCGATCGCAGCATAAGGCCCCATCAGGCTGTTTTTAACCGCTAAAACATCAGATGCGTCACCAAGGCCTTTTTTTTCTTCTTCGAGACGCACAATTGAACCAATAATCGGCGCCGAAAAATAAGGATGGCTGTTATACATCTGTAAATGCCTGGTCAACATCGCTTCTGAGTCTTTCGACTCCAGTTTCCATTCCCGAATAAGCGGAATTATCGCCGCAACAAAGCCCAGGTTCTGCATCCGCCGGAAATTAAGCGCGGCATGGATAAAAAAGGACCTTAACAAAATCCTGGCTAAAACCGCTTTTTTCACTTTTACGCCAACTTAAATAAGTTATTTAAATACTTATACCTTTTATTGAACGGGTTTTAGTAACATAAATGACATTTTGTGTCAATTTAGGAATATCATGTAATGCTTTGTGATTTCTAGAGATTTTCAATAATTATTATAACGGCTTATCAGTATTTTCAGCTTGACTATAACCATTAATTCTTAAAGTTCATCTGATTTAAATTAAGAAAATAGTAAAATAAAAAGGCGCATCCGCGATATAGCCTCAACTTTACCGTTTTTACCGCGAACGCGCCTTTGTGAACTTAATATTGTTAAATATTACATCGTCAAATTAATCCTATTTGTTCTTTTTGGTGTTTTTGGCTATATCGGTCATGACTACTACCGCTTCAGACAGGAAATAAAATATTACCAAAACAAAAAAAGCTACCAGCCACCCGCCGACAATAAAGGTCAAGCCCCCCAAAAAGTCGGACCCGGACAGAAAACCATATT
>JBFYYA010000139.1:0-2733 GCA_041310245.1 Syntrophaceae bacterium
TGCCGCACCGCTATTCCCACGCCTTCGCCGATATACTGCTTATCCCGCACAGGTTCTCCGACAAGCTCGAAATCCTGACCATCAGGGCTTTCTACCCATTTGGCCATTGCAAAAGAGGTTGCTAAAGCCGCGTCTAAACGGCCTGCTTTCAAATCCAGATTATGGCTTTCTGTAGAGTCATAATATTTGACTATATCCGCGCCGTAAACAGATTCCAAATATTTTGCCCAGATAGTAGCGCGCTGAACCCCGACTGTTTTGCCTTTTAATCCTTCTTTGGAAATCACAAGTCCTGAGCCTTTTTTCGCGGTAAAACGTCCTGCTTCCTCATAATAGGGATTTGTAAAAGCAACTGATTTTTTTCGTTCTTCTGTGATGCTGATGCTTGCGACAACAGCGTCAAATTTTCTGGCCATCAATCCCGGAATCAGACCGTCCCAGTCTTGAACCACGATTTCACATTCCATTTTCATTTCCTGACACAAGGCATTTGCAATATCAACGTCAAATCCTTTTGGCTGGCTGCTTTCATCCACAAAGTTAAACGGAGGATAAGCTCCTTCTGTTGCGATCCGGATTTTTTCTCCTGCCATGCCCATTCCCGCGGCCGTAAAAATCAAAGCCGCTGCCCATGCCGCCATCCTTTTTTTCATAATACCTCCTGTGTTAATTGTTTTGGCTTCTATTATCTAACATTTCCAATTTTTGCAAGATATAAAATGCTTTAGATAAGATTCGAGTCGGTAACAGCAATTCTAATTTTGACTTTTTTAATCTTGAATTGCTCTCACTGAGACTCAATATTGATTCTGCAAAAATGGCCGCATAGGGCCATAAATACAAAAAAAATTTTAGCCTGTCTTTATCAGCCTCATTTTCTGCCTATGATTGAGGCGTGAAGATAAAACTATCCATCCAGCCTCTAAATCGGAGACTGCTTCAGTTTATGAATTTTATGATTATTTTCAAAATCAGCTTGTATTTGAAGATTCAAGTTCGAGTCCGCGTATCATAAAATTCATCAAATTATCCCAGCTCTCAAAACATATGTATCGGGTTAACGCCCGAATATCATCAAAAAAAGTTTTCCGGCTTGGCAATTCTTTCCGAATCATCTTATATTTATTATCAAATATATTCAAAACTGTATGAAAAAGAAATGCTAAAAGGTTGAAAGTCAATAACAGCGAGGACAAATACTTGTTGCCATGACCAAAATTATGTTCAAGATTATATCCTTTGTTTTTCAGCACGTTATTATTCTCATTCTCAATTTTCCAGCGGGCTCTTCCCGCCATTACAATTTCATTAACGTTCTCCTTCGTTATTTCATGATTGGTTACAAAACTATTTTTATAAATCACTCTGCCGTCTTCTAACGCCGTGGTAATTTCGCACCAGTTTACTTCCAGCGCATTGTCAGCATCGCATAAAGGAATATGATTGATAAACCGATAGGTATCAATCTCGCTCCGCTTCCCTGTCCATCGTCTGATAACTGACATCTCAATCCCTTCCGCTCCTTCTAAATATTCATACAGCGTTTTATGAGAATCCGGTTTACATACTAAAATAAAATTAAACCCTTCTTCCAGAATTATTTCGCAAATCGGCTGTCTGCAATACAAATCATCTCCCAAAATACTTACTCTATACAACCTGTATTGATGTCCGTGATTCCTAAGCCATCTCTTAGCTGCGGCATTTTCACAATCTTGTTTTTTATGCCCGTCCTGCGGTACTATAAATTCCGGCTCTAACGCAATTACCTTGTCATTACCAGGACTTACAATCACCGCCGTAATAACGCTGTGAAAAAACGTTACCTTTCCATTCCTATGTTTTGATTTGCTGCAATTCCTGCAATGAATTGTATCCGATGTGAAATACTGTGTCCCATCAAGAGCAATTAAAAGATTGTTATTGACTGACCGAAATAAATCAAGATAACCGGATTGATTAATATTCTTAAAAATAGAATAAAATAAAGAAAATACATAAGAAGGAGACACTCCATCCAATAAGTCTCTGATATGATTATCACACGGTATCTGATTCATCTCAAATAAGGTCTGAGCATTACTTCTTCCTTTGTTCTCCTCCATTGCTTTTTGAAAGGCAAGAAATGAGGGCGATTGAGTAAAAAATACCGAAAAAGCTCCTAATACGGCATCTTCCATGCTGTAAGTCAGATTCTTTCCGGTACGTTTATCAGGAAATTCAGACGCTGATAGTTTTAGTTGTTTTACCATATCCTCAAATGTAACAAGATTAGCTGCTTTTTCTGAATGCTCATTCATTCCTTTCACCTCATAAATTAAATTTAAACTGAGCCTAACATTCTTTCTTACAAGATGAAAGATTTTTTTCTACCCAAAATCCAAAATTAGAATTGCTGGCGTATTAATTTTGTGTTTGAAAAATAAAGGAAAACGTAGTATCATAAAAATAAAATTTAAAGTTTGGGAGAAAGGATCGGCAATATGTCTTTTAAAATCAGCGTAATAGTTTTATTGACTTGTTTTAACTGCTATGCTCAGGAATTGACAATCTTGACAGGCGAACTTCCGCCTTATGCGTATTCGCAGGACGGAGAACTGATCGGGGCAGCAACCGATATTGTAAAAGAAGTAATGCGCCGGGTCGGACATGATGGAAAAATCAAGGTCAGACCATGGGCCCGCACAATCATGGAATCGGTTCAGGACAATACATTGAGCTATCCTTTGGCAA
>JBFYYA010000140.1:0-4887 GCA_041310245.1 Syntrophaceae bacterium
CTGAGAGAGACGCAAGGCGCGTTTGGAACGCTTAACGCCGATATGATTTTCAATCTTCCCGCGCAGACCAGCGAGGAGCTAAACGCCGATCTGGATGTGTTAGTTGATTTGAAAGTAGATCAGGTAACTTTTTATCCGCTGATGGTTTCACACCTGACGCGGGAGCTTATGGATCAGACAATGGGCGTGGTCGATTTTAAAAATGAATACAGTTTATACAAGTTGATCGCGCGACGCATGGAAACTGATTACAATTATTCCTCCGCCTGGTGCTTTTCGCGCAAGGAATCACCGATTGATGAATATGTTGTTGATTATGATGAATACGCTGGTTTGGGCAGCGGCGCCATCGGCTACCTAAACGGCGTTTGTTATGCCAACACCTTCGATATCCCCAAATACATTAAGTTGCTGGAAGAGGGAAGCATGCCTTTAATGGCCGCGCGCCAGTTTGGGTTGGTGGACCGGATGCGTTATGATTTCATGATGAAATTTTTCAGCACAAAACTGAATCTTGCGGAGTTGGAAGATAAATACGAAGGGAAGTTTGCCAAAACCTTGTGGAAAGAAATGGGCGCGTTTCAAGTGGCCCGGGCTTTCCGCTATTTTCCTCCTTATTTACAGCTGACGCCGTGGGGACGTTATCTGTGGGTGATTATGATGAGAGAGTTTTTTATCGCGGTGAATAATTTCCGCGATTATTGCCGCAAGGAAGCGGGCATTGAATAACCGCTGATAAAAAGAGGATTTGCATGGACAAAAAAAAACAGGAAATGCTTAAAAAACTGCCGAAAATCGATGAATTACTTTTGCTTCTGGAGGGGCAGGATGTTTACGCGCTGGCGCCGCGCACGCTGGTCAAGGATATCTGCCGTAAAGTCGTGCAGGAGTTAAGAGAAAAAGTAACCGGCCGCAGGAAAGACATGCGTGAAGCAATATCCCTGGAAACAAAAGATGTCGCCGGGAAAATTTACCAGAAGATAAAAAGTTTACACGACTATAATTTGCGCCGGGTGGTCAACGCCACGGGCGTTATACTGCATACCAATTTAGGCCGCGCGCCATTGTGTCCGGAAGCCCTGCAAAGACTCGTGGAAGTAGGCCGGGGCTATTCCAATCTGGAGTTTGATTTAACAAAGGGCGAGCGCGGGTTACGCTATGATCATGTCTGTGGTCTTTTGTGCGCGCTGACCGGCGCTGAAGACGCCTTAATTGTAAACAACAACGCCGCGGCTGTGCTGCTGGCCATAAATACTTTAGCCGAAGGGAAAGAAGCGATAGTGTCGCGCGGGGAACTTATTGAAATCGGCGGCGAATTCCGCATACCGGAAGTGATGAGCAAAAGCGCCGCGCGTTTACGCGAGGTGGGCACAACCAACCGCACGCGCCTGAGCGATTATGAAAAGGCGATAAACAAAGAAACCGGCCTGATTATGAAGGTGCATACCAGCAATTACCGCATTGTCGGTTTTACCGAAGAAGCGGAAATTGAAGCGCTGGTGGCGCTGGGGAAAAAGAAGCGCATACCGGTGATGAACGATCTAGGCAGCGGCTGCCTGATTAATCTGGAAAATTACGGACTGGAACATGAGCCGACCGTGCGAGAAGTTTTGTCCGCCGGTGTGGATGTGGTGACGTTCAGCGGCGACAAACTCTTGGGCGGGCCGCAGGCGGGCATTATTGTCGGCAAGAAAAGTGTTTTGGCCAAAATAAAAAAGAATCCGCTCAACCGCGCGTTGCGCATTGATAAGTTTACGCTGGCCGCTTTGGAAGCGACGCTCATGCATTATCTGAATCCGGACGAGGCTGTTAAAAAATTGCGTTCGTTAAAAGCCTTGACCGAGCCTGTTGTTGGCGTAAAAAAACGCGACCGCAAACTGTTTAATAAATTACAGAAAGAAAAATGTGAATCTCTGACACTGCGCCTGCGCGAAGGATCCTCCACGGCGGGTGGCGGTTCTCTTCCCACGCAGAAAGTTCCTACGGTTTTAATCGGCGTAAAAAGCAACAAAATGTCTGCGGGGCGTATGGAAGAGAAACTGCGCGCGCTCGCAGTGCCGGTAATCGTCCGCGTGGATAAAGATGAAGTTCTGATCGACCCACGTACCGTCGCCGAAGATGAATTTGGCTTTGTCATTGAAGGATTAAAACAAGTAATGTCTAATTAAGAAAGCGGCGCGTTCAGGGAACGCGCCCTACACCATAATGTAGGGACTGTTCCCCGAACAGTCCGAATAATTTAACTACATCATGCGTTTCATCTGTAAAATATATTTCAGGAGGGCAGCATGAAAACGTCAAAGCGCGTAAAAATAAGTAATCTGCTTTTTCAATTCTTGGGAATATTCACTTTTTTGAATTTAATGACATACACAGGAGGCTGCATGTGAGGGAAAAAGGGGGACGCCCTTAAAATTATAAGTTAAGGGGAAACAATATAGCAACGCAGGCACAGCCGAATTAGGCAATGACAAGCGTTTCATCATTCCGTCGGAGGACGGAATCCAGAAAAAAACAGGACTGGATACCGGCCTCCGCCGTTATGACAATTTTAAAATATCAATGACATAAGCAATAGAGTATCGGAGTAATAATTTGTCCATTTCAACTCAGCAATCCACAGAAATACGCTTTACAATAAGCCGTGATAATAGCGGACAAAGGTTGGATTTGTTTCTTACTCAAACCGATGCGTCCTTCTCCCGTTCACAGATTAAGCGCGCAGTGGAAGAAGGCGATGTTCTTGTCAACGGCCTCGTGCCCAAAGTCAGCCAGAAATTAAAAGAAGGAGATATTATTGAGCTTACGCTAAAACCGGCTATAGAATCTGTTGCTGTGGCGCAGAATATTCCGCTCGATATTGTTTATGAAGACGAGACAATAATTGTTGTCAATAAACCGGCGGGTATGGTGGTGCACCCGGCGCTGGGTAACCCTGATAACACTTTGGTTAACGCGCTTCTTTTTCATTGTAAAAATCTTTCCGGCATCGGTGGCGTCATTCGTCCCGGTATTGTGCATAGGCTCGATAAAGGAACGTCAGGATTAATTGTTGCGGCAAAAACAGATGAAGCCCACCGCAATCTTTCCGCGCAGTTCGAAAAGCATGAAGTGCACAAAACTTATCAAGTGTTGGTCTGGGGCGATGTCAAAGGCAATACCGGAGAAATATTTTTACCGGTAGGCCGCCATTCAACCGACCGCAAAAAAATGTCCACGAAAAGCAAGAGCGGCAAAGAAGCGCTAACATTGTGGAAGGCACGTGAAAGATATGGCATAGCTACATTGCTTGATGTAGAAATAAAGACAGGCCGGACACATCAAATCCGCGTACATCTTTCTTCCCGCGGCTATGGCGTAATCGGCGACAGTGTTTACGGCGGATCAGGAAAAATGCGGGATATTAAGAATGCCGAGTTGAAAAGTGCATTGAAAAAGTTAAACCGGCAGGCGCTGCATGCCGCCAAACTTTCTTTTCTTCATCCTGTGACCGGCCAGAGACTAATCTTTGCCGCTGAAATGCCGGAGGATCTTCAGGAACTTTTTCAGGCATTGCGTAAATTTGCCGGTGTTAATCCGGCAGAGGGTATCAAGAAAAGCTGGAAAGACACTTTAAAGGAGCTTTGATGTTTTCCTTTTTTAAAGCTGGACAGATAGAGTATCTGCAATCATCGATTCTGGCTGATTGCGACTTTTTGACGCACACCTTTTGCACCCGGCTCGGCGGTGTTTCGCAGGATGATTATGAAAGCCTCAACATGAGCTTTAAGGAAGGTGACGAGGACAATCATGTTTTGCTAAACTGGAGACGCCTGTCCGCGGCTTTTAATATTCCGCTGGAACAGTTTTTAGTCGTCAACCAGGTGCACAAGGATGATATATTTATTGTCAAACCATACGGCGGATATTTTTCCTCGCGCGCGGAACTGGATTACGACGCCATCATGACCGACCGCGTTGATTTGGCGATTTGCGTCAAAACGGCGGATTGCGCGCCGGTTTTTATCGTTGACCGGGTAAAAAAAGTAATTGCCGCGGTGCATGCCGGCTGGCGAGGCAGTGCTTTGGGCATCAGCGCCAGGGCCGTGCGCCTGCTTCAGGATAATTATGGTTCTGCTCCTCAGGATATTTTAGCGGCAATCGGCCCGTCTATCGGCCAGTGTTGCTACCAGGTGGATAAGGTTGTCGCGGATGAATTTTTGAAACTTCATAACCACGAGCTTTTTTTGTTTGCCGGTAAGAAAGTCGGCAGTTGGACGCTGGATTTGGCCGAAGCCAACCGCCGGCAAATTATAAACTGCGGTATTCCTGAAGAAAATATTGATGTATCCGGTTTATGCACTGTTTGTAATCAGGGTAAGTTTTTTTCGCACCGCGCCTCCGGCGGCATCACCGGCCGGCAGATTAATTTCATGATGATAAAAGGAGAGCCTTCTTATCACGCTCAAACCGATGAAAATAATTGCTCGGTCCAATAGGTTTGATAAGATAATTTCTGCATTGACATCAAGAGCTTTCAGTATTAATAAACTTACTAAATATCAGAAAACAGGGGAGCAAATTTAATGATAATTGTCACGGGCGGCGCGGGATTTATCGGCAGTGCTTTTGTCTGGAAGCTCAATCAGGAAGGGATCGAGGATATTGTCATTGTCGATCAGCTGGGCAGTGATGATAAATGGAAAAACCTGGTCAATTTGCGCTTTGCCGATTATATTCACAAAGACGAATTTATGAATCTGGTTCTGGCGGATGAGGTTCCTTTTGAAGCCAGCGCCGTCATTCATATGGGCGCCTGCTCGTCCACCACGGAGCGCGACGCCGATTATTTATGGGAAAATAATTATCTCTACAGCCGGGAACTTGCCGAATGGGCGCTTAGACATA
>JBFYYA010000141.1:0-4760 GCA_041310245.1 Syntrophaceae bacterium
GTCTTGCCGCACAGTGTGAGCTTTTTTGCCTTGTTACGTTTCTGCGCGTATTTAAAAGCGTAGCGCAGACAGCGCTCCACTCCTTTTCGGGTGTTTATTGATTCCTGGGTGGCGACTTCATCAGGCGTGCCTTTTTTCAAGACTCCGCCCGCGCCGGTATAGAGTCCTTCCGTGTTTTCCCGCACCACGACAAAATCGATATCTTTGGGGCCTTTGTCTTTAAGCGGGCAGGGAACGTTGGGGTAGAGTTTTACGGGGCGCAGATTTATATATTGATCAAGTTCAAAACGCAGGCGCAAAAGCAACCCTTTTTCCAGAATTCCCGGTTTGACATCGGGATGGCCGATAGCGCCCAGATAAATAGCGTCAAATTTTTTTAGTTCTTCCAGAACGGAATCAGGAAGAATCTCACCTGTTTTTTTATAGCGTTCGCCGCCCAGGTCGTAATGGACTAAATCGTATTTTAAAGATTCTGTCCCCGCGACGGCTTTAACGACTTTTAATCCTTCGGCAATAACTTCAGGCCCCGTTCCGTCTCCGGGGATAACGGCTATTTTATATGATTTTGCTGTGCTCACAAAAACCTCCTGTCAATTATTTATGTGAAAAATAAAGAAAACCGCGCCAGAGGCGCGAAGAGTGGACTTTATTAGCGCAATGAACTTCTGAAGTCAACGTCAAAAGACAAAACCATTAACTTTAATAAGTTTGAAGATTGGAATTATTTTTGAAGAAAAATATAAACACCCTAAAATTTTATATATAAATATCGCAATATTATAAATGCCAGTGGCTATCGGTAAACCACCAATCTACCTTAATGTTTGCATGAAAACGCAAAGAATGTTAATCAATAAAACCGGAAGATTTATGTCAAGAGGCACATCGTGTTTCGTTGGAATAATAAAGAAATTTATAAGGATTGCGGAGGCGAATATGGGAGAAGGAATTAACGATTACACGAAAAACATCGTTGATTTGCGGCGTCACATGTGGATGGCCGGCGTGGAAGAAGAATTAAGGCGGCTCATCTGGCAGATTGCCGTGGTTGGAAAATATATCTCGGCGAAAATTCATGAAGCCAACCGCAAGCTGGCCGGTTCTAAAAATATATACGGGGAAGATCAGCTATCCCTGGACCGCGCCACTGACGAAATAATGAAAAACCAGCTTCAGTATTCCGGTTTTGTGCGGGAATACGCTTCAGAAGAACTCAGAGAAATCACCAAAATAGGCTCCGGTAAGGAAAAATATATTGTAACTGCCGATCCGCTGGATGGGTCATCGCTGGTGGATACTAATCTTGCTATCGGCACGATTATCGGCATTCATAAAGAATCCATTATGGATACAGGCAGAAACACGATGGTGGCGGCGCTTTATATCACTTACGGTCCGTTAATCACGATGATGTATTCCGCGGGTAATGGCGCGCACGAGTTTGTTCTTAACCGCGAAGGAGAATACGTGATGGCGCAGGATAATATTAAGATGAAAGAAAAAGGTTCGATTTTTTCACCCGGCGGATTGCGCCGCGACTGGGTGCCTGGGCATCAGAAGTTTATAGAGCATCTGGAAAAAGAAGGATACAAACTGCGCTACAGCGGCGGTTTTGTTCCCGATATAAATCAGCTGCTGATAAAGAGAGGCGGTATCTTTACTTATCCGGCGCTGCTCAAATCGCCGCGGGGAAAATTAAGGCTTTTATTTGAATTACAGCCCATGGCGTTTATCGCCGAACAGGCGGGCGGCATGGCCACAAACGGCAAGGAGGATATTCTTTCCTTAAAAGTAGAAAGCATCAATGATTGTTCACCTGTTTACATCGGCAGTCGCGCGGAAGTAGAATTGGCGAAACAATTTCTGGGTTGATTGTTTAATTTTGTTTTCATCTTGAATTACTCCGCGGCGGATAGCAGCGCGCCGAAAAACAGGACTACATGCTATGATTTATGAAAGTAACCCGGCCAAAATCACAGACAGCTTTTATTGTCTGGGGCCGTCCGCTGTTCCTTCATATTTGCTGGATGGCGAGCACCCAATAATTTTTGACGCGGGAATCTATGTTTTCGGCGAGCATTACCGGCAGGAAATAATAAAACTGACGGGAGAGAGGAGACCGGATTATCTTTTTTTGAGCCACGCGCATTTTGACCACTGTGGTTCGGCGGGGTATCTCAAAAGAGTAATGCCCGGTCTAAAAGTTTGCGCTTCACGGGAAGCAAGCGAAATAATAAAAAAGCCGTCGGCAATTAAGCTGATAAAAAAACTAAACACAGTCGCGCCGGACGGGAAAGTTTATTTTGAACCTTTTTCTGTCGAGAGGGTGCTGGAAGACGGCGAGGTAGTGAAGGTAGCGCAAAACCTCCATGTGAAAATAATAAAGACTCCCGGCCACACGCGGGATATGCTGAGCTTTTATATACCCCAGCAGAAAATATTGATTCCATCTGAATCAATTGGCGTGCCGGGTTCGGGCGAATACATTTTCAGCGAATTTTTGACAGATTATCATATATATCTGGATTCACTGAAGAAATTGGCCGGCTATGATGTGAAAACTCTGGTTCTCGCGCACGGTTACTATTATACGGGAGATGACGCCAAAGACTATATGCCGCGCGCGATTGAATATACAAAAAGATTTCGCGAAAAAATAGAGAATCTGCTGAAGTCGCATGGCACCGATTATGAAAAGATGGCCTCTATTATAAAAGAAGAAGAATACGACCCGATTGAAGGAGAAAAACAGCCGCGGGAAGCGTATTTGATTAATCTGAACGCGAAAATTAAGGCGATTGAAAAGATTTTAAATTAGTAATCATTAACACGTTAACATCTAAGGAGTAGTTATGATTTTTGAAAATAAAGACCAGTTAAAAGAAAAATGCGCGAAAATAATAGAAGTGGATGGCCAGGATATCAGCATATTAGATGAGTCAAAACTACGAAAAAAGCTGATTGACGATTTGATTTACACAAAAGTGTTCAGCGCGGATAAAGCGGCACAGGAGGCAGCCTGTTGGATTATCCGCCGCGCCGCGCGCGCTTTGGGGATTTATTCGGCTTCCATCCAGTCTCTTTATGAGGCAATGGGGCGCAAAGAAGTTTCTGGTTTTTCCGTGCCCGCGATTAATATCCGGATGATCACCTACGACACGGCTCAGGCGATATTTCGCGCGGCGATGAAAGCGAACGCGGGGCCGGTAATTTTTGAGATTGCGCGCTCGGAAATAGATTACACTTTGCAGAGGCCTTCAGAATATATGTGCGCCATAAAAGCTGCCGCGATAAAAACCGGTTATCAGGGTCCGGTATTTGTGCAAGGCGACCATTTTCAGATCAACGCGAAGAAATACGCCGCCGATGCGAATAAAGAAACACAAACCGTGAAAAATTTAATCTGGGAGGCGATTGACGCCGGTTTTTATAATATAGATATTGATACCTCCACGCTGGTTGATTTATCCAAAGCGACAATCAAAGAACAGCAGGAAACAAATTACAGGCTGGCCGCGGAGCTAACCACCATGATCAGGGATTTGGAGCCGGAAGGGATTACTGTTTCCGTCGGCGGTGAAATCGGCGAAGTGGGCGGCAAAAACAGCACGGTGGAAGAACTGGAAGCTTTCATGGAAGGCTATCTGGAAACGCTGAAAGAACACGGGCCCTCGCTTAAAGGCATAAGCAAAATAAGCGTACAGACGGGAACAACGCACGGCGGAGTTCCCCTGGCCGACGGTACGGTGGCAAAAGTAAAAATCGATTTTGATGTCTTGCAGAAATTGTCGGATGTCGCGCGCGCGAAATATGGATTGGCGGGCGCCGTGCAGCATGGCGCTTCCACGCTGCCGGATGAAGCTTTTGACAGATTTCCCGCGGTGGAAACGGCAGAAGTTCATTTAGCCACCGGTTTTCAGAATATGGTTTACGACAGTACTGTGTTCCCCGATGATTTGCGCGAAAAGATCTATCAATATCTCAAGACCAATTTCCAGGGTGAGTGGAAAGACAAAGACACGGAAGAACAGTTCATCTACAAAACGCGTAAAAAAGGATTCGGCCCTTTTAAGCTGGAGCTCTGGCATCTTCCCGCGAAAACTCGTGATAAACTGGGCGCGGAGCTGGAAAAGCAATTTTCTTTTTTGTTTGACAAGCTGAAGATCACGGGAAAACAGGATGTGGTTAAAAAATACATCAGCGTGGTTGAAGTGCCGCTGGAATTGCCCGCGGCTTTTAAAAGTTAGAATTAAAACGCCCTTATCATCATTCCGGCGAAGAGACCGCGCCGTAAGCCTCATCTGTCATTGCGGGTCCGCCGCGGCAAAGCCTGCCCCGGACACCGATCCGGGGTGGCAATCGTAATATATTCATGAATTTATGAGATTGGTTCGCTCATTACATTCACCCGCAAAGACATTACAAAACAGCTTCAATTCTCGCATAGCCAGCTGACAATGTATTCCAGATTATTTTCTTTTGGGGCATCTGTCATTACTTTCCATTTTCCAGGCAGCGTCAATTCACGCGCCGTAATTTCAAAATGGCTCATCGCTATTCCGAGATCGATATCCTGCAAATGGGATATTCCCAGCATTTTGTATTGGCGTGAGCGTTCTACAAAAAAATGAAAAACATTATCTTTCGAATCATATAAAACCCGCCACGGCTGTTTGTTGGAAGCAGAAGGGGCCAGGCGCAGACTCTCCAGCGCTTCACGGTATCTGCCAGCGGAATTTTCGGGCAGGGGAGATCGGAAG
>JBFYYA010000142.1:0-2736 GCA_041310245.1 Syntrophaceae bacterium
GCCGGTGCCGAAAACCGTAACCTTGGCGCGCACCGGAATGAGTTCACCTGATTTAATATCCATAACGATGACACCGTGGCACTGGCCGTCTTCCACGCAAAGCGAGGTGACAAACCATTCCGGATAAATTTTCACTTTTTTATAAACGGCGCGTTCATATAAAGTATTTAAGAGAGAATGGCCGGTAACATCGGCGGAAAAACACGTGCGCGGAAAACCGCCGCCGCCAAAAGGACGCTGGGCGATGGTGCCGTCGGAAAATCTGCTGAAAGGGCAGCCCCAGTGTTCCATCTCATAAACAATGTTGGGCGCTTCCTTGCACATTATTTCGATAGCGTCCTGATCGCCCAGATAATCGCTTCCTTTTACCGTATCGAAAGTGTGTTTATCCCAGGTATCGTCGCGTCCATCGGGATTATTCGCGAGAGATGCGTTGATTCCTCCCTGCGCGGCGATCGAATGAGACCGCACGGGATATACCTTGGAAATTAAGCCGACATTAAATTTGTCACAAAGACCTACTGCCGCCCGTAAACCGGTCAAACCGCCGCCGACTATGAGAATATCATGTGTAAGCATCATCTATAAAAACCTTACGTATAAACAAATAAAACCAGCCGCGACTAAAGCGGCGACAATGTTGGATGCCCAGAAAAGAAAATTTTCTTTTCTGAATCCTAAATCAATAATTATTGTTCTGATTCCGTAAACACTGTGAAAAGAAAACAGAATAATAATTAAAAAATCAATTACTGGATGCCGGTGCAGGCTCAAAGCCCAGTCAGGCCGGTCATCCAAAGGCAGGAGAAAATAACCGGTGATAATTTTGAGGCCGATTAAGGCAATTAAGGTCAAACCGCTGATACGATGAAAAAGCCAGATAAACATTTGCTCCCCCTAAATATTGATAATGAATTTAATCATTTTCCTTTATAGCTTGGTTTCCTCTTCTGCAGAAAGGCCTTCATTCCTTCGGTCTGATCATCGCTGGTAAAAGCCAGAGAAAAGGCGGCTCTCTCGATAATTTTGCCTGTATAATTATCAACGTCCTGCGCGTTTTGCACGGAAAATTTAGCAAGCCCGACGGCTATCGGGCTGTGTCTTGTTATCATTTTAGCCATGGTAAAAGCTTCTTCCATGAGTTTTTCATCCGGCATGACTTTGTTAACCAGATTGATTGATAGAGCTTCCTCGACGGATATTATCTTGCCGGTAAGCACCAGTTCTTTGGTTTTGCCCAGACCCACCAGCAAAGAAACGACAATGCAAATAAAATACGTCATCGCGACAAACTGTACCGGCCCGATCAAAGCCGCTGTTTTCATTTTTTTTACTTCTTCCCCTATAATTTAAAAAACACCGCAATTAAAGGCAGTGTTTAAGTATTACCACTTGGCCGCTCTAATCCCGTGACAATCTGAGAACGTATAATCCGCGGTAAAATCATGTGATGCTTTGGGCAAATCGAGCGAGGATTCTGATAAATGCAGCTGGTAAAAGCAACGAGGTATTTTCTGATATCGCCGAAGCGCACCACTTCGTCGACAAAACCTTTCTTAGCGCAATAAAACGGCTCGGAAGTGAGTTCGTAGTGCTTGACCATTTCATTCATTTTATCGATCACTGGCTGCAGGGGTTTGCCCGCGTCTTTTTCCTTGACCAGACGGCGCGCGTAACTGGCCACCGCCGCTGTTTCTCCGTGCATGACATTGATTTCCGTCGCCGGAGTGCCCACGCTAAAAGCGTTATTGTTATTAGCCGTAGGGCCGCCTAAAACGTAATGCGCCGCGGCCGTGCCTTTGCGCAGGACAACCAGCATCATCGGCAGATTACTGTTTTCAATGGAATAAATCAGCGATTGACCCAAACCCAGTAGTTCCGCTTTTTCAGCAGTGTCACCAACATCAATACCTGTGGTATCCTGAAACCAGATAATGGGAACTTTGTCGCGCGCGCAAAGAGTCACGAACTCACTCATTTTGATTAGTCCCTGGCGGTAAAGTTTTCCGCCCACACCCATATACTCATTTGTGTACTCCGGGTAATCGGGCAGGAAACCCTGACGGTTGCCTATGGCGCCCATGAGAAAGCCGTTGATCTTCACCAGGCCGGTATATATTTCCGGGCCGTAACCGGGGCGAAATTCCATGTGCTCGGAGTCATCCACAACTCTGGCCAGAACCTGCTCGAAATCATATGTTCTCTTTTTATTCATGGGAATAATTGAGGCGATTTCTTCCGGAGCAAATTTTGGCTGGGCAGGTTCACTCACGCGGAAAAATCGGGGATTGTATGCGGGCAGGTCGGCCATGTAATCTTTAATCGCGTCGAGCACCTGCGTTTCTTCATCGAATACCGCGCTGAAAAAACCAGTGGCGTCGTAGTGAATCTTCACGCTGCCCGGAGGAACGGATTTAAAATGTCTGGTCGCGTTGATTATTTCTTCCGCGCCTGCTTCGTCAAAAGAGCCTTTGGGAGACATGCCGCTGACAATACCGCCGCCGCCCACGGCCATGTTTGCTTTATTGTGCGCCAGCAAAATGGTTGGACTTATCGACTGATAACCGCCGCCGGCGGGATTTGTGCCGTAAATTCCGGCAACAACAGGAATGCCCATCTGTTCCAGTTCCGCGTGGCGGAAAAAACATGTTCCTTGGCCGCGGCGGTTAGCGTAAACCTTTTCCTGTTCGGGTAGTTTTACGCCGGAGCAGTTGACCAGCCAGACCAGAGGAACAT